>NZ_BAAJMC010000023.1:0-59694 GCF_057551365.1 Colwellia sp. KS18-150
TTCACTATTTATAACACATTATATTTTTATCTTGTAGTTCTTTTTGTTCTTATTGGTGGTTGATCTAATTTAAATTGTGTGCAATATTGGTGTTGGATTAATTAATGAACAAAAAATTTTATAAGAATTAATCATTAGAATGGCATTTAAAGTCAATTAAACCAGAAAATAATAAAGCCTATTTGAAGGATAGTTATGAAGAATTTAAACAACATGTTTACACGCACTAAAATTGCGACTGCAGTCGCATTAGTCACGTTAAGTATTGCACCGAACTCTTTTGCTTTTGAAGCAGCGGAAGCGGTAAAAAAAGAAACGGAAGTTATCGAAGTAGTGGGAATTCGAAGCTCATTAATCAGCTCTGCGAATATCAAAAGAGAATCAAGTGGTGTTGTTGATGCAATAACCGCAGAAGATATTGGTAAATTTCCTGATACTAATTTAGCCGAATCATTGCAACGAATTACTGGTGTTTCTATAGATCGCTCAAATAATGAAGGTAACCAAGTATCGGTGCGTGGGTTCGGACCAACATTTAACATGGTTACTTTAAATGGCAGAGCTATGCCAACATCATCAACGCTTTCTACTGACCCTAGCATAAATCGAGCATTTAACTTTCAGCATATTGCTGCTGAAGTTGTCTCTGGAGTGAATGTATATAAAACCGGTAAAGCACATATAACTAGCGGCGGAATTGGTGCGACTATTGATTTGCAAACAGCAAAGCCACTTGCTTATGGCGAGCAAAAAGTATCATTATCTGCGAAGGGGATAATGGACACTAGTAATGTGCAAGGTGACGATATTACTCCAGAGTTTTCTGGCTTATACAGCAATGTATTCTTAGATGGTAAGTTAGGATTTTTAGCAGCCTATTCACATTCTGAGCGCGATAGTCGAAAAGAGGCTGTTATAAACGATGGCTGGTTAGCTGATGATGGCTCAGTATATACAGGAATTGATTCTTCAGGTATTACCAACCCAGAGAATCCCGATGGCATATTTTGGGTGCCTCGTAATTTTGCCGTTGAATATGGTGATCATGAACGTAAACGCGACAATATGCAATTTGTTGCACAATATGCTCCTACTGAAGAGCTAACCGTAACATTAGATTATACCGGCTCTCGATTCGATGAATCGATAGATCGCATTCAAACTGGCTTTTGGTTTGACTCAGACCAAAACACTACAGGTACTGTAGATAGTAATGGCACTGTCATAAACCCTCGCCATAAAAATCACCGTCTCAACTATGCCGCTATCCATCAAGTGGTTGAAACTGAAAATGATTCAGTGGGGTTAAATATTGTTTGGCAAGCTTCAGACAGTTTAACTCTTACTTTTGATGCGCATGATTCAACATCACAAACTCAACCGGGTGGCGAAATTAGTGAGTTTACTACCGTAATAAGTACGCCAGCAAATGCACGTTATGTTGATATTGGATTAGATTTCACAGACGCTGAAGTACCAGCGGTGTTCGCTCAAACTACAACTACTACTGAAGACGGTGTGGCACCAGCTCCAATTCCTGATAATTATGACCCTTACTCATTAGAAAATATTGATGGTGATGTGGTCGTTGTTCGTGGTCATGAAATTGAAAATAACATTCAACAATGGGAGTTAAGTGGTGAATGGGAGAATTTAAGTGATGGTTCATTAGCTAATATAAATTTTGGGATCGGTGGAACTAAATATAAATTTGATACCAATAAACGCTTTGGTTTTAGTGTTATTTATGACGTACTGGATATGAATGCGTTAGGGTTGTCATTCACTCCTGCAACGGTAGGTCAAAATTTTAGTGGTTCAGAGCAATTATTTGATATGCAATTTAACGCAGATCCCGATGTTGTTAACCAAGCTGTTGTTGATGGGGGCTATATCACTGAAGAGCCAGTCTCAATGGATAATATTATTGAAGATACGATATCGGCTTATGTGTCATTTGATTTTATTAGCGAGTTCAATAACTTCCCATTAAATATTAATGTTGGTTTACGTTATGAAGACACTAGCGTTACAGCTTCATCTACAGCAACACTACCAACAAGTTTATACTATATATCAGATGAAGAAATAAGAGGATACTTCCCTGCAGGTAGCGAAGTTAGTTTAGATACTTTAGAAGGAGGATACACCGAATTTTTGCCTAACCTTGATGTTTCATTAGAGTTAGAAGATGATTTGATGGCTCGTTTTTCTTATAGCAGAACATTAACGCGTAGTGATGTAAACGCGATTGCACCAGCAACAAAGATTACAAATATGCGCCCAGGCGGTCCATTTGATGCGACACAAGGTGACCCTAACTTATTACCTTATACGTCGAATAATATTGATCTGTCATTAGAGTGGTATTACGACGCAGGTAGTTATGCATCAATAGGTTATTTCCATAAGTTTGTTGATAATTTTATCGGCACAACGGTTGAGAGTAGAACCATCAATGGTGCAGATGGTACACCACTTACTGATCCATCAGTTAATCCAAGGCCTGGATGTCCGGATCCTTCAACTGACCCTTACAATTCTGCTTGTTTATCGCAACCTTCAGATCCTGAAGTCGATTTCACTGTAGTTACCCCTAAAAACCTTGAAGATGCAGAAGTAAATGGATGGGAGTTTGCTGTTCAGCATATGTTTGGTGAGTCTGGTTTTGGTGGACAGGTAAACTTTACTTTAGTTGATGGTGATGTGGAGTATGATTCGGCTTCGTTTGAACAAAGTGTTTCTCTAACCGGCCTGAGTGACTCAGCTAACTTAGTTGCTTTTTATGATAAAAATGGCTTTCAAGCGCGTATCGCTTATAACTGGCGTGATGAATTTTTATTAAGTACTAATCAATTTCATAGCCCGAGCGAACCTGTTTTTACTGAAGCATACGGACAGTTAGACTTTAATGTTAGTTACGACATTAATGAACATTTCACTGTGGTATTAGAAGGTTTGAACATACTGGAAGAAACAGCTCATCGTCATGGACGCTTTGAAAATCAATTTTTAGCGGCAGAAGATTTTGGTAGTCGCTATGTCATTGGAGTTAGAGCTAATTTTTAAAGCTGTGAACCATTGTTTTTATGCATAGTTCTCCCCTAGGAAATGTGCATTTTAGGCTGCCTCATTGAGGCAGCCTCTTTTTGTTAAAGGAATTATTGGAGGCAGTCATTACAAAGTTAATCAAAAATATCGTGATTGTTGGTGGTGGCACAGCAGGTTGGTTAACTGCAGGGGTGCTAGCTGCTACAGCAAAAGAAAAGTATGGTAGTCACAGCGTCAATTTAACTTTAATTGAATCTCCCTCTATTGAACCCGTTGGTGTTGGCGAAGGAACTTGGCCAACTATGCGTAATACATTACAACGCATGGGAATTAGTGAACATGACTTTATTCGAAATTGTGATGTCTCATTTAAGCAGGGCTCAAAGTTTTGCCAATGGCAAAGTGATAAATGTTCAGGGCTTGTTAATAATAGCTATTATCATCCTTTTTCATTGCCACAAGGTTTCTTGAAAACTAATTTAGCGTGGCACTGGATGGCTAAGGACTACAACATGCCATTCTCAGAGCTTGTATCACCACAGCAGGTCATTTGTGAAAATAAATTAGCGCCTAAACAGTTATCAGCACCAGAATATGCATACACATGCAACTATGGCTATCATTTAGATGCTTGTCTTTTTGCTCAATTTTTAAAAGAGCACTGTTTAGATAAACTTAACGTTAACTATATTCGCGACGACGTGATATCAGTTAAATCCCAAGCTAATAACAAGGATATTGATGGCGTAGAAACCAAAACTAACGGGTTGATATCAGGTGATTTGTTTGTTGATTGCACGGGAAGTAACGCTTTATTGATTAGTAAACATTACCAAGTACCTTTTGTCTCACAAAAACAGACACTATTTATTGATTCTGCACTTGCCGTACAGATACCTTATGAAAATGATGACAGTGCTATTTTCTCTGCTACCATATCAACAGCCCAAGAAGCCGGTTGGATATGGGATATAGGTTTGTTTAGTCGGCGTGGAGTAGGGCATGTTTATGCCAGTGACTTTATTAGTGATGAGAAAGCAGAGCAGCAATTATTTGCTTATATTGAGCAAAATACTCGCGGTGTAAAAAATATAAAAGATGTAAAAGTTAAGAAAATAAAATTTGAGCCAGGGCATAGAGAAATATTTTGGCAAAATAACTGTGTTGCCATTGGATTATCCGCTGGCTTTGTTGAGCCGCTTGAAGCGTCATCTTTAGCCTTGGTAGAAATATCTGCCAATATGCTAGCTGACCAGCTACCTAAAACTCGCAATACTTTGGATGCAATTGCCAATCGATTTAATGAACGTATGTTACATCATTGGCAAGCGACAGTTGATTTTTTAAAGCTTCATTATGTTTTGAGTAAACGAAATGGAAAATTTTGGCAAGAGAATCGTCAAAACTCCAGTATTCCTGAAAGCTTATCTACCCATCTTGAGCTTTGGCAAGAGCAAGTACCATGGCATTATGATTTTGACCGGTCACAAGTATTTCCTTCTGCCAGTTATCAATATGTTTTATGTGGAATGGGCTTTAAGACAAAACTCTATGGAAGGCCTTCGTTAGAAGAACAGACGAAAGCTGTAGCTCATTTTAATCAAGTACAGAAAGAGACGGGCTTATATTTATCTAACTTAACCTCAAACAGAACACTATTGAAACAATTAAGGTGCAGTAACCCTAGCTTGAAATGACACTTTTCTCCTTATAGATACAAAGTGGCATAACGTTTATAAATATTTAATCCGTATAAGTTTAAAGTTATTAATTTATACGGATTAAATTCGTCTTGAAGGAGTAAATCAATCTTGTTTGGGAATGTTTATAATTGCGCTAACGGCATTTTTAGGTTGTAAATTTCTATTCCATAACAAAGGATAATTTGTTCTATTGGGGATCGGATAATAGTTTTTCCATGACATGCTGTCGTCCACTCCCCAAAAAGTCACTCTATCAATTTGATCTTTATGTTTATAAAATATTTTAAAAAGATCTTGATAGCGTTTGGTTAGTAACGCTTCAACTTCATCAGGTAATCCTTCTTGATATGGGTCTAAAAACTCTTTAAATTCAGGCAATTCATATTGTGGGTGCATTAATCCGGTACCAATGACTTGCCCTCTTTTGGTAATTGGTAGAACATCAATATCTAGCTCACTGATCATTACTTTCAACCCTAATGCAGCGTAGGCATCTATCGCCGCCTCAATGTATTCTGTTTTAGGGAAATTTAAGCCCCAGTGAGCCTGAATACCTATGCCATCAATACGAATGCCATTATTTTGAAGCATTTTAACCATACGAATAATGCCATCTCTTTTTTCCGGACGCCAAGCATTAAAATCGTTGTAATATAGTTCGGTATTAGGGGAGTACTTTTGTGCATATTTAAATGCTGCTTTAACGACTTCGTCACCATTGCCAACTCTTTCTACCCAGATGGTATTACGATAATTACCGTCTTCACCAATAATCTCGTTAACAACATCCCAGGCATCTATTTTGTCTGCATATCGAGTTGCTACAACTTTAATATATTGATGCATGCGTTCAAGCTGTTGTTTAGATGAATTTGGAGTACCGTCTTTAGTTAAAAAGAACCAGTCAGGAGTTTGATTATGCCAAACAAGGGTATGACCTAATACGAACATGTTTTGCTGGTTGGCAAACTCGACAAACTTATCCGCAGCATCGAAATTATATTGTCCCTCAATAGGGTTAATTATTTCAGCTTTCATTGAGTTTTCTAACGTAATTGAGTTGGAGTGTTGCTTAACAATGTTTTGTAAAGTTATCGATTTTCCAGACACAATGTCATCATTAACCGCCATTCCTATTTTAAATGATGAAGCATAAGCTGATTTTAACGTCTGTTCATTTGCTATCACTAGGTTATTTATCAACGAAAGATAACTGATGACAACTAGTATAAAAAATTTCATATTCGGATCTTATGTAAAGTAATGGGTAATGCATCTTATAGTCAACTTGACAAATACTCAAGTTTTAATATGATGTGTTGTTATAAACATGACAAAGTAGAGATGGGATGATTGATGAAATTTAAACAACTATGTATCAGTGTATTGTGCGCAAACTTATTCATCGTTACTGAGAAAAGCGCAGCAGGGGAGCTAGAGAGCTATTGTAAATCCGGCTATACAGTAAATGACAGCCAAACAAGTTTAAAGCTACTCAGTGGTGACTTCTTGTTTTTGGAAGGTCCTACTTGGTCGGCTAAACATAATGTTTTTTATTTTTCAGAAATGAATTTCGCTGGCTCACAAGAGTTTGGTCCTGTTTCTAACATTTACCAATTAAATTTACCCAATAATATTAGCCTCTATAAAAAAAGTGCTGGCACTAATGGTTTACTGACTTCGGGAGATTATATCTATGCAATGAACCATGCTAAACGTGGTTTATCTCGAATATACATTCCAACGAGCCAAAGTAAAATACTTGCTAGTCGGTATCAAGGGCTAGCATTTAATTCGCCAAACGATTTAGTTAAGGCTACAAATGGCACGGTATATTTTACTGACCCAGATTGGCAGCTTGGTGATAGAACTAAAGAAATGGCATATACGGGAGTATTCTCTGTCAATCCTGATGGCAATGTAACACTCATTGATCAGTCTTTAGTGAAACCAAATGGGATTGCTTTATCTCCGGATCAAACAACGCTATACGTAGGGAGTTTTAGTAATAAAATTTTTAAATATCAAATTAGTACCTCTGGCGAGATTACACATAAAGAAGCCTTTATTACTATTGATTCCCCTGATGGAATGGCGGTAGATTGCGCAGGTAACATATATGTCACCAGTCACAATGAGGGAAATATTTACGTTTATTCAAGTGATGGCTCCCAATTAGATAAAATTAATGTAGGGCCTAAAGTCACGAATATTTCCTTTGGTGGAAAGCATTTAAAGACAATTTTAATTACTACAGCTCATGGGTTGTACTCACTTGAGGTTGATATTCCAGGATTTGTTGCCGTGAAGAACTAGCTTTAAACTGGCAATTGTTTTTATGAGCATCCCTCATTTAAATACTTATTTAGAATTGAAGATTGAAGTTATACTTTTCTAGGCTAGGTGTGTAAAACTTGGAATATTCTTTATAATCGAGCAATTGCCATTTTTTATTGAAGAAATAATCTTTTTTGTTTAATAGTTCCTTTTTCGTTATCGCGTAAAAATTTGTTTTGTGATTAACTCCTATGTCCTCTTTAAAATCGATTCCTTGAGAGTAATCTTTAATCATTACCATAGCCCATGCACCATCCATAAAATGACCACCAACGGCGACATCTATTCTACCTGATAATACTTCTTTTAAGATTAAGTTTGACCATTCTATTTCGCCAACAATAGAGTCTGTTTTTACCTTATCTAATATCCCTAAAGACATACCGCCGCCAGCACTCCAGTAGATGTTACTATCAGGATATCTTGATAATATATTGGGTAATATACTTTTAACGTATTGGCTACTCCATTTAGCATGAATAGTTTGCTGAATACTTACTTGGTTCGCATGTCGGTGAATAAAAGTGTTAAGTCCATCTATTCGTTGACTTGAAACACTTGTATCCCGACTCCCTGCAAAGCTGAGTAGTGTGTATGGCGTAGGCATAAGTTTAAGTTGAGCAATTCTATAAAGCTCTTGCGTTAATAAAAAGCCTCCTTGGGCATTGTCAGGGGAAATACTGCCAAGCCAATATTTGTACTTTTCTCTAGGGGAGCCTAGATTGAGTCTGTCACTTTGTTCAACACCGCTATTCACTATAAGGGTGTAAACATGTTTTTTCTCAGCCATTTCAAGAATATCCTTGGTCATACCCAAATTAGCGATGGTAACAAGGAAGTGAGGAGGGGTTTTTCTAGTTAGAACGTTACTTATAATACTACGAGTACTAAATCGATTAGAATCTCCATATAATATTTCTAATTCTAACTCTAAATCTTTAGCTGATTTTGACATGACGGTAATAAAGTCTTGCCAAAAAACATTATGAGTATCTTTAGGAGCAGGTGCAATAAAAGTAACGAGAGTTTGTTCTGCTGATATTGAAAAGCTACAAAATAAAAAGATAACAAATAACTTCAACTTATTGAAAGCCATAAATCACCACCCAGAGAACTTCATCCATTAAGTTTAGCAGAATCCTATATTTTAATGATACTCTGATTTAAACAAGATATAGCAGGGTATATGTACGTCAGAAGCAGTGTAGTCTTTGTCGTATTGCTAACTAGCTTTCGACTGATAGTTTCGTCATGAATCTAGTCTGATAAAAACAATACTTATCATCAAGATGCTCTTATATTTTCATTAAGGCGTTAACGCTAAGTAAAGGCAAATAACGCATGCAATTACTTAGCTTCCAAATGATTAAACTAGGTATTTTACTGATTTATTCTGCAATAACCGCTTTTAAAACAGCGTCGTCTAAATACATATCAATACCGGCGGCTGCATTATCAAAATAAATAAAGAGCTCCTCCAGTTCACATGCCGGAGTGGTAAAACTGCCACGTATTTCAGTCCAATCATCATTAGTAACGGTTGTTGCGTTAGCTGCGCCAATATACTCCTCAGCTCCGCCTACACATTTTTGCTTGACGGTAATACTAACTTCTTCGCTTGTTGAGCCGGCAATGCGTATCCAGCCACTTACTTCATAGTCTGTGTTTGCTGATGCTGAGCCTGAGAAGTCATAAACTGGCCCTTGCCAATTTTCGGTACGAGAGTTGATTAACGCTGATTTTTCTCCGCTATGTGCGAATTCGGTAGTTTCTTCAATATTTGCACTCCAAGTCGTCCAACCAGTGATACCTGACTCAAAATTTGAGTTGCTAAATAAATTATCTGGATCAACAGAAATTTCACTTGTGATAGTCACGGTGTCAATGTAGATATCTACACCGGCAGCAGGGCCATCAAAATAGATTACAGCGTCAGTTAATGCACAATCTGGTAAAACTAAACTACCGCGAAGCTCTGTCCACTCTGTATTTGTTGTGGTGATTGAACCATGACCACTATATTGTGCTTCCTGACCATCACATTGTGATTTTAAGGTAATGTTAATTGTTTCTGACGGGGAGTTTTCTATACGGGAAAATACCGATATATCGAAGCTTTTACCTGACTCAGCAAAGGGTAAAATATTGAATACTGGTCCTTGCCATGTGTCTGTTCTTTCTGCATGTAAGGCACTGCTATTACCAGTATTGGCATAGTTTGTAGAAGTAATAAGCGATCCTGCCCATACAGACCAAATATCGGTACTCTGTTCAAAATCACTATTTTCAACTAGGTTTTCACCCATACTTTTTTCTTTGGCATGCAATGTTACATCATCAATATAAATATCGGTAGTGATCGCCGGCCCCTCAAAATAAAGTACAGCATCACTTAATGCGCAGCTAGGTAATGTGACTTGTCCTGCCATTAATGACCAATCGTTGCTGTTAGCATGTGCTGCTGCAGTACCTAAATATTTATCACCATCTGCACACGTTGCTCTGATTGTCGCTTTAACTTGCGCTGAGCCTTCACTAACACTGGCTCTGGCAAATAGTTGGTATGTTTCACCTGATTCAACAAGGCTAAATATATTGTATGACGGGCCTTGATACTCGGCTGTTCGGTTAGTGCTGACAAGGCTTTGTGTACCAGAGAATACTTTATCTGTTGTGATGGCTATTTCTGATGTGTCAAAACCACTCCAACCTGATGCATCAATTTCAAAATCACTGTTAGGGAGAATGTTTTCGCCAAATCCTTCTGTATTCGGTGTTAATATTTGCGGACGTAGGCTAACTGCATCTAAGTAGATTTCTTCATTAGTGGCAGGTCCTTCAATCGTCAAGAGCCCTGAATCTATATCACAATCAGGAGTGGTTAACGTGCCGACAAGTTGAGTGAATTCACTATTGCTTAAACTAGCTTCATTAATGATCAAAGTTTGACTTTCTTCATCAAGACATTGTAGCGTAACTGTTAAGCGACTGTCTGTACTGACGGTATTTGTTGACATTACCCAAGCTTGAACGTCATAAACTTTGTTGCCAGTGATTAACTCAGTGATATCTATAGAGGCAGTGCTTAGTGATGATTCATTGGCAGAAATTAACAATGATGCATGTCCATTGTGTTTATTAACCGTGCTTCTTACTGGAGTTTCATCTGAAGTTTCCCAACCATCGGTTGCTATTTCAAAGTTACCATTAGCAATTAAATTAGGCAGGGTAGCTGTGCTGTCAGCTTCAATGCCAACCAATGCATCAGCAATACCATAATAAGCAGGCTTTCTTTCATAGTCTGCGGTATATAGTAACGGATCATCTGGCCCAAATTCACCATCGATCCAACTATATTTATCCGTAAATCCCCAAACTGTAATGGCGTCACAACGCTCTACGTTCATACATGCATTCACTGCTCGGTGGTAAACCTGCTGCTGAATAGCAATATTTGTAACTGGATCCCATGGTAGTGCTGATAGTCGTACATCTATCTCACTAATATTCACATCAAGTCCTAAGTCTGCAAAGCGGGCTAAATTATCCGTCATTTGTTGTGTGCTTGGAGCACTTGCAGCATCGAGGTGCATTTGAAAACCAACACCATGGATTGGAATTTCATTTTCAATGAGCTCTTTTACCATAGTAAAAACGGCATCTGATTTAGCGTTTATATTAGCAATGCTGTAATCGTTATAAAAAAGTTTTGCTGAAGGTTCAGCTTCATGTGCTGTTACAAAAGACTGTGCAATATAGTCCTTACCTAATTTTTGAAAGAAGATTGAATCGCGATAGTTTGCATCGTCACCTATGACTTCATTAACAACATCCCACGCATAAATTTGACCGCTATAATGGCTCGCAGTTGTATTTATGTGATTATCTATTAATTGTATTAACTCTTCTTCAGAAAGCGTGTCATTGATAAATGAAGGAGCTTGTCTATGCCATACAAAGGCATGTCCTTTAAATGCTATTTCATTTTCTTCAACAAAATCAATCATGTTGTCTAATGACGTAAAATCCCATTCATCAGAACCCGCTGTTTGTATTGAACCCCATTTCGCGACATTTTCAGGTGTTGCATAGTTAAATTCTTTTTTTACTACCTCTATATATGCGGCTTCATTATTACTCAGAACACCATTGTTTAAGGCTGTACCAATTCTTCTGTTTGATTTGCTTGCCGCCTCAATTAAATTCGTTACTAGGGGCTCAATCGTTTTTGGCTCTTCGATTACTGGTGGTAGTACTTCTGGTGTTGTTTGTTCTTCATTTGAACATCCAGACATGATTAGTATGGCAGGAGTAACTAATAAAGTTGCTTTTAGTCGTATTATTTTATTCTTTATTATGCTCATTTTTTTTCCTAAAAGGTTGCGTGTACTTTTGTTTGTTTTCCTAAAATATTATTGTTTTAATGTTAACTTAATGTCAAAAAGACAATTAGCTTATTGTAAGATAGACTATTTGGTTGTTGGTGACAATATAAATAATAGTTAAATAGACGAATTCTGAATGGGTTGCTTTTAAGTCTTTGATTTTTAGTGGTTTTTTTTGGTCGTTAAAGTGAGAAGGGAGTATTTCTTAGTGTATGAAATACTCCTGTATTTACTTAAAGACCTTTACCTGTGGCCGCCCAAAATATCCCTCCATATAGGTGGGTTTTAAAGACATAATTATGATGAACAGCGTTGAGGTGACCTAATGCTGTGTAAAAAGAGCGACCTCCATCATATTTCTGATACCAAGCGATAGGATGAAAGTCTCCCATGCCATTACCTGTTTTATTGTTACCCCAGTCGGAGCTTGTGTTGTAACTATTTTCATCAACTGTTAATAAATAGTTTAAATTTTTACTGTTTTCAGGGCCAAAATCATACCATTCATCTGTCCATAGAAAGTTAGTTGCTAGCTGACCCATACCAGGGAAAGCATGATCCATAACCTGTAATTTTGCTGTCTGAACTTTTGGATGAATTATAAAAGTTCGACCCACTAACTTTTGATACCAAGGCCAATTAATTTCGGTATCAGATGCGCTATGAATACCAACAAACCCTTTTCCTGATTGTATAAAGCGTTTTAATGCAGCTTGTTGATCTTTGTTCAGTACATCCCCTGATGTCATCATAAATATGACAACATCAAATTTTGCTAGGAATTCATCATTAAAGTATGATGACTCTTCATGCCACACAACATTGAAATGATGCTCTTTGGCTAGTGATGTTATATTTTCTACACCTGCTGGTATTGATTTATGGTGCCATCCTGTGGTTTTAGTAAATAGAAGGGCGCTAAATTGTTGTGATAAGCTTAATGATGAAGCCAAGCTTAACGATAGAGCAAGCATTATATTTAAGATGGTTTTCATGCGTTAGATTCTCTCTTTTTAGTGATCTTTTTTGTTTTTACTGTTTGCTCTAACAATAAAAAACTTCATCGGTGTGTCGCCTGTATTGTATATTCCATGCGTATCCCAAGGGGATACATAGAGAACATCTCCTGCTTTAGCCTCAGATTTTTTGCCATTTATAGTCCAAGTGCCTGACCCTTCAACAACATATAAATACTCTTCTTCAGCATGCTTGTGTGGTGGATGTATTTCATTATTGGGCTCTATAATTGCAATACCGACAATGGCATCTTTAGTACCTGCACTTTCACCATAAAAATAGGTATGAAAAACACTCCCTTCATAGGTCGTTTGGTGAGTCTTGTTAAAGCTAACAACTTTTGTTGTTATGGTTAAATCTTGTGTCGATTGAACACTAAAAGTTAAAGCGCAAGCAGTAACTAATGCAAGAGTGCTCAGTATATTTTTTACTGTATTTGTCATGATTTACTCCAAGTTTTACTGTAGCCATTTGCCAATTATCAGACCAAAATCTCAGCAAGATGCTTTAGAAAGGTTAGATTCAAATAAATTAGTGTTGAGTAAATATTTTGTCGATACTTATTGCTTCAACAGAATGTAATTCCGGAGAGCCTCCTTGCATTCCTGAGCCTGATGCTATCCATAACTTTCCTTTCAATTCTATTATGCCGCTGCCATGCCTACCTTGTATTAAAGATGGGGCTTGTGTCCACGTCCTTAAGTCGGTATTAAATAAGTGCACTTCTTCATGTGCTTTTGTTGGGTTTTGGCTTTCTCCTCCAGCAATAATAAAACTGTTTTTGAAGGGGAATATTGATATACCTGCTCTAGGAATAGGTAGTTTTTCGTCTAGAGATATCCATTGTGAGTTATGAGTATCAAATACATCTACAGTACTTTCAACGAGTTCAAATACTTGGTTGTTTTTTCCAAATGTCTTGCGTCCTCCTGCCACATATATTTTACTATTTATCATGGCACCTTGAGCATGATCTCTAGCTCTAGGTGCGTTAGGCAAGATACTCCATTGCTTTGTGATAAAGTTATATTTATCAACCCAATTAACATTTCCATCAATGTGACCATTGGTTATTCCGCCAATGAGATACAGTGAATTTGAGTCAATGATTGTTATAGTGCTACCTCTCAATCTGTCTTTAGGAATAGCAGGGCCTTTTTCCCAGGTATTAGTACTTGGATAAAAATAATATATGTACTTCACAGGTTGTTCATTTGGATAATTCCCTGTTAATGCACCAGCTATTACAATGCGATTTTTCCAGACTGCAGGTTGGAAGTGATGCAATTCTATAGGTGACTTAGCGAATGAATGCCAAGTTAAAAAGTTAGGATCAAACGAGTCAACGGTTTTGATACCTCTGCCACCAATTAGGTATCCTTTACCATTTAACTCAATAAATCCTGCTTCATGGCGAGCAGAAAATGACTTATCAGTAGTTATGTTTTCCCATGTCTGAGCCTGACTATGTACTGATGTTAGAAGCTCAATAGAAATAATAAAGATGAAAGTAATGAAAGTGATATTTTTCATTTTATTCTTCTCGGTTAAATGCGGCAAAGAAGTCTGCGACATTAGAAAGGTTTTTAATATCTAAAGCGTATATAACCTCCACTAAATCTGAAAAGTCAGCACCGCCATTAGTGATGGCTTTGTTATCGTATCGACCATCTACTCCGTTATATGTACTAGATATTTTATTTGCCATTTGCCAAGTTTTAGACGAGATAAGCGATGTATTTTCAAGTTTTTTAACTAAAAATGTTTCATCGTTAAAGCCTGGAGAGCCATTAGCGAGTAAATTCCCATCAGGTATTTTTATATATGTCGTGCTGTTTTTAATATAATTTAACGCACCTTTACTCGTTTCTTTTTCATTCCAATCACTATGCTGAATGACAATAAATTGATCTTTTGAAAAAGTGATATTGCTCTGATTAAGCGCAAATAATAATGCTTGAGTGAAGTCACTTTGGCCTGCCTCTGCTATCCAAATCTTTCCACCGTTTGATAATGTATGAGCTACTTTTTTAGCTGTACTGTTAATAGCGTCTTGTCGGTAATTATGTGCATCTACCCAACGATCGTTAAAAACATTATCCATTAACTTATTGGCCGGTACATATAGGCCTGATTGTATGCCGTACGTTCCGCTAACAGCGTAATAGTTAAGTGCTTTAAAACGACTAGATTTAAGTATTAAATCTAAAGCTGCGACGGTATGCACATCATCAACATCCGTTTTCAAGTCAAAATGTAAAAGTAATAAGTCAGTATCAATAGCAAATTTATGTTCGATGCTATAACTGTTAAGCGATAAACAGATAGACACAGCAAATATTATTTTTTTTAGCCTATTTATCATGAAGACTCCTTATAGTTATGGTATTTAAGTTAAACGTTAAGCTTTTCTTGGTAGTTAAGAAATTCAAAATCCGCATGGATTTTTTGCCCCGATAAACCTTGGCAAGCCACACCAAAGAATGCACCGGTAAAACAAGGTGAATAGCCTTTTTCGCTATGTACAACGTAATCATCAGATAAGATGCTTCCATCTAACTCTGGGCCTATTTTCTGCCATTGAGGTGCGTTATCTATTAACTTTACTGAAAAATAAAACTGTAATTTAGCGCCGTTAAAGTCAGCCTTAAGGTATATTTTCATGGCATGAGTTACGTCAATAGGTGCTGACAATGGGTAAGTCGTTTTATTATCGTCGCAGGTTAATATGTTGATGAATTTTTTGCCTGTATATGCGCCAATATCATCTCCAGAAATAAATACATAGTGATAGTGTGTTGTGTTGTAGTAACAAGTTAATCCGGCCATTTGTTGGAAGTTTTCAGGTGAAAATTCTACACAGGTGGAGGCGATAGCATGTTGGCATTGTACTCTTCTGGCCAGCATACTTTGTTCAAAGCATGAGCTTAGTGACTCTCTGCCGTATAAACGTAAATACCCTTGTCTATCTGTTTGATTTGCCCAGTTGCTATCAACGGGAACACGTAAACTTTGCAAATTAATATCAATGTTTTCTGAATTAAAGGTAATTAAACCGTGTTCACCTTTGAATTTATGTTCGGGTAAACCTGGTGAAGGCACGTACTGGCGAGGCAGGTTGTAAGAGGGATGCGCTACATCATTTTCCGTTGAGGACTCTTTATCGAGATAAAGCCAATTATCTTGATGCCATTTCATTTTTTCTATCGCTGTCTCCCTACCTGTTATGCACCGACCTTGTGTCGTCAGCGGTCGGCTTGTTAGGAATACCATGTACCATTGACCATCTTGTGTTTCTACAAGATCTGCGTGTCCAGCTTTTTGTAAGTAGTGTTGAGGAGAGTATTTAGCCGTTAATATTGGGTTTCTAGGGTGTATTTCGTACGGGCCAAATAATGATTTTGACCGTGCTAGGGATACACAGTGCCCATAACTTGTTCCACCTTCAGCTGTTAATAAGTAATAATAGCCATTTTTTTTATACAGGTGAGGGCCCTCTGTAAAACCATGCTCGGTACCTGAAAATATATGATGTATATCACCAACAAGTTGTTTCAATTTTACATCAAATTCTTGGATGATAATGCCACCAAAAAATTTATTATTACGATGGTCAACCATCATGTTAATGATATATGACTTACCGTCATTGTCATGAAAGAGTGAAGGGTCAAAACCACTGGAGTTGATAAAATTAGGTTCAGACCATGGGCCATTTATATTAGAAGCGGTGACTATATAGTTAGGCGTATCCTTCCAGTCGCCATTAAAATTTTTAACATTGGTATACACTAAATAATACGTGCCGTGCTTATAACTTAAACAGGGGGCCCATACTCCGCATGAATCCGCGACTCCTTTCATTTCTAGTTGTGTAGTGCTATTTAAGGGGGGAGGTAATAGTGTCCAATTAACTAAATCTTTAGAGTGGTGGAGTTGCACACCAGGAAACCATTCAAAAGTGGATGTAGCGATATAGTAATCATCATCAACTCTAATAATGCTAGGGTCGGGATTAAAACCTTTTAAAATAGGGTTAACAATTTTTATCATGAGTTATTTGCTTCATTCATTAAGCTATTATTGGAAAAAAGGTAACCACAACTGAAAAAGCTTATGGTTACCTAGGGGGAGAAGCTAAGTGATGTTATTGAGTGTTAAGTGTATGGACAAAAGGTTTAGCTTTAAGTTGGCGATCAAATAGCAAAGGGTAATCGGTACGTCCCTTCATCGGCCAATCATTTCGCCATGTTTGAGCATCATTGACACCCCAAAAAGTGACTCTTTCAATGACCTTATGGTGTTTATTAAAAATAGCAAAGATTGCTTGGTATCGACTTGCTAATTCTTCCATTACGCTTTGGGGTAAACCATTAGGATAAGGGTTAAATGATTCTTGTAATTCAATATTAAGAGAAACATCTGCCCCCATGTTTTCCTCATCTGGAAATGGTATGACAGAAATATCTAATTCAGTAATGAGTACATCAATATTTAAATCACTATATGCTTTTATCGAGTCTTCTACTTCACTCAATTGAGGCGTTGTTAAAGAGTAATGCGCCTGCATGCCTACGCCATCAATTTTTATACCTTTACTCTGTAATCGTTTTACTAATTTGATAACGCCATTACGCTTTTCAGGCTTATACAAATTGTAATCGTTGTAATAGAGTTTTGCATGAGGAGCGGCTTTAGCTGCCATCATAAAGGCTTGTTCAATAAAGTCTTCGCCAATTATTTCGAGCCATTTAGACTCTCTAAGTGTGCCATCCTCATTGAATGCTTCATTAACGACATCCCAAGCGTTTATTTTACCTTTATATCTTCCTGCAACAGCATTGATATGAGCTTCCATGCGTTGTAATAGTTCTTTACGGTTTAAAGTACTTCCGTCTTTGTGTTCAAACACCCAGTCAGGAACCTGGGAGTGCCATACAAGTGTGTGGCCCGTTATAAATTGTTGATTATTATTTGCAAAATTCACTAATGCATCAGCGGCTTCAAAATCGTATACACCCGGCTTTGGGTTGATTCTTTCCCATTTCATTGAATTTTCTGGTGTTATCGCATTAAAGTGAGTATTTACAAAAGGTAAGATATTGGTTTCGCTGCCAATAATTTGATCGCGACTTAGCGCTGTACCTATTTTATATTTATCTAAAAACATATCTTTCAACACTAGAAAATCTGATGAGTTAAGCCTTGTTTGACTATTTTCAATAGGGGGGGCATCTTTAGTGCTTTGGTTTGAACCCATACATGCTGATAATGCTATGGTAATGAAAGGAATATGTAACCAAACTCTAATTGTATTGTTTTTAAACATTATGAAATACCTAATTGTAATTATGACTATTACTATGTCTTTTATCAGAGTTAGTTTCAACTATTTTTTATTAAATATATTGTTTTTTTAAATAGACTTATGAATTATTTAAATTTTTTTGATAAAAACAAGAAATTTTAGTTAGCAAAATTTGCTTTGTTTTCAGGGAGATTGTATTATCTTTTATCATATAAAATAGTCTTATTAACTATATGAATAGTTAACGAACAAGCTTTAATTATTATACCTTTTAAGAGTAAATTTATGCCGAACAGTTACACTAATACGTCAAGTATCGAGCTTGATGAAGAAAATATTCCAAAAAACTGTATTCGTAACCTAACGGTAGATAATCTGATTTTTACCTTACATGAGAGCAAGCTTAAAGTACTCTTAGTTAAATACAATAGAGGATTAGCAACCAATAAATGGGGCTTAATTGGACATTGGGTACGAGATGATGAAAATTTACAAGATGCTGCATTACGGGTAGTGAAAAAAACTACTAACGTTGATAACCTCTATTTAGACCAACTGGGAGCATTTGGTGATGTAGATCGTTATCCAGGCGGCAGAATTATTACCATTGTATATTATTCCTTAGTAAGACATGAAGAAACTAATTTAATTAGTGGTGAAAATGCCATTGAATGTGAATGGTTTGATGTTTATGATCTTCCTGAGTTAATGTTTGACCATTCAGATATCTTAAGTGCCGGTTTAGATTTCTTAAAATATAAAGTACGTCATGAGCCTATCGGTTTTAATTTATTACCTGAAAAATTCACGTTACTAGAGTTACAAGAAATATATGAAGCAATACTTAATAAAACATTAGATAAACCTAATTTTCGTCGCAAAATTCAGAAAATGAATTTATTGATTAATTGCAAGGAAAAACAAAAGAAAGTAGCGCATCGTGCAGCGACCTTATATCGATTTGACATAAATGTGTATGAAAAACTGAGAGAGTTTGGTTTTACTTTTGAATTTTAATTAACCTTATGAGACTTACCTAAAAGGCAACATTCGTTGCCTTTTTTTATGCCTAACCGATAGTTTATTTAATACCTCCTTTACTTCTGATAATTTTAGATATAGTATTTTGGACTATATCTTGTGAGAAATATTATTCTTGTATGTGGAGTTTTAATGCAAAACGAACAAAGTAAGTTAACTATTAAAGAAAAGTTTGGCTATGGATTAGGTGATACCGCAAGTAACATCGTTTTTCAGATGGTTGCTAATTTCATGCTTATTTTCTATACCGATGTCTATGGTTTGAGTGCCGCAGCCGCCGGTACCTTATTACTTAGTGTAAGACTATTTGATGGTTTCACCGATCCTATTATGGGAAGCATTGCTGATAGAACAAGAACTAGGTGGGGGGCATATCGCCCATATTTACTCTTTTTAGCAGTGCCATATGGGGTATTAGCTTGTTTGGCCTTTATTACACCAGATTTTGATTACACAGGAAAACTTATCTATGCCTACGTTACTTATGGCTTATTAATGACTTGTTATACCGCTATTAATATTCCTTATGGTGCGTTAGGAGGGGTGATGGTGAGTTCACCTAAAGAGCGAGCATCTTTACAATCTTATAGATTTGCAATGGCTATGGCAGCCTTAGTTATTATTGTGTGGGCACTACCTAAATTAATAGCGCTTTTTGGCGAAGGGGACGAGCAATTAGGTTACCCCTTAGCAATGGCATTTATGGGGACGCTAGCTGCTATTTGTTTTGTCTTTTGTTTTAAAATGACTAAAGAAGAGCCTTTGCCTGCGGTTGAAAATAAACGAAAAAATGTTTTTTCAGAATTCTTTCTACTATTTAAAAATGACCAGTGGTTGATTATAGCTGCTATTAGTTTAGCAACCCTGACACTAATAGGAATACGAGCAGCAGTCGCACCTCACTATATTAAATATTATGTGGGTGAAGAATCATTAATCTCTGCTTTTTTAACAACAGCAGCCATAGGTTCGGTATTGGGTGCTATATCCACGAACTTCTTTACAAAATACGTTGAGAAAAAGGTGCTTTTTCAACTTGCAATTGTCATTGTTATTATTTCTCATAGCCTATTTTATGTTGTTGATTCAGAAGATATTACTCTGATATTTATTCTCTATTTCATAGCGAATTTTGCTCATATGATGATCACACCAATTATGTTTTCAATGGTAGCCGATACTGTAGATTATGGCGTGTTAAAAATAGGAAAAAGATTAACGGCAATTACATTCTCTGGCCATTTGTTAGCGATTAAATTTGGTTTTGCAATAGGTGGCGCTTTAGCTGGTTGGATTTTAGCGGCTTACAGTTATGTACCAAATCAAGCACAGTCAGCCGAAACATTAACGGGCATATTATTGGCATTTGCAGGTATACCCGTAATTTGTATGTTGTTGAGTTTGCTACTCGTTAAAAAATATAAGTTAACAGAGGTTGAAGTCATTAGAATTCAGCATTCTCTTGAAAAATAAGCAAAATATTAAATTAACAATTAATTAGTTACTTAAGTGACTGATAATTACTTTGTAGTAGAGCATAGGAAAATATATGACCAGTAAACAAATAGCTGAATTAGAGCCAGTTGAATCATTAAGTCATGCGGAAAAAATACAGCAAAAAGATTTAGCACGTGCAAATTTATTAAAAGAGAAAAGTGAGCCTCTTGTTAAGCATATCTATACAGCAGACCCATCAGCTCATGTATTTGAAGGTAAAATTTATGTTTATCCTTCTCATGATATAGAAACAGATAACAGTATAAATGACAATGGAGATCATTTTGCAATGAGTGACTACCACGTATTGTCACTGGATAATGATAACTTTACTGCAACCGATCATGGTGTCGCATTATCACTTGAAGATGTTCCATGGGCAAGTAAACAAATGTGGGCACCTGATGCCGCACATAAAGATGGCAGCTATTATTTTTATTTTCCAGCAAGAGATAGAGAAGGGATTTTTCGTATAGGTGTCGCAACAGGTACTTCTCCTGTAGGGCCATTTTCAGCTGAGCCTGACTATATTCAAGGTACATACAGTATAGATCCCGCAGTTTTTGAAGATGATGACGGAAGTTATTACCTCTATTTTGGTGGCTTATGGGGAGGGCAATTACAAAATTGGTATGATGGTCAATTTAATGTAGAGGATAGGTACCCTGCAAAAGGTAAGGCATCTTTGCCAGCTAAAGTCGCTAAGCTATCAAGCAATATGTTAGAGCTAGCTGAGGAAGTCAAAGATGTTGTTATCATTGATGAGCATGGAAACTCAATAACTGTCGAGGACAATCATCGTCGTTTCTTTGAGGGGCCATGGATACATAAACATAATGGCGTCTATTATTTTTCTTATTCTACAGGGGATACTCATAAAATAGCCTACGCTACGAGTCATTCACCTTATGGGCCTTTTACCTATCGTGGTGTTATTTTAAATCCGGTGTTGGGGTGGACTAATCATCATTCTATTACTCAGTTTGAAGGTAGATGGTATTTGTTTTATCACGATAGTAGTCTATCTCGAGGCCAAACCCATTTACGTTGTGTCAAAATGACAGAATTAATTCATGATGAAAATGGCGACATTGAAACGATAGATGCTTACGAAAACAAGTAAAAATTTTCTTTTTGTTTGTTTTGGTCTTTTTCACAATAAGCAGAAAGGGTGAAAAGGTGCAAGACAATTAATTCCAGCAACAAAATTTTTGCACTATAACTTCGATAACATCAACTATTATTACTATAAAAATATAATTCTTGTTATCAATTTAAAAAAAATACTTATTGTCATAATGAATATAATGTGGTAGAAATGTTATTGTCATTTTGACAAGAACAATTAAGTGAAATAAAACATAAATATAATAATCAGGGGATTTTAATGTTCAATAAAAATATTTTATCAACTTCTATAATCGCAGCTTTAAGCTCGATGGCTGTTTCTACAATAGCCTACGCAGAAGAGAATGAAGCAAAGGATGTAGAGGTTATCACCGTAACGGGGATACGTGGTAGTTTAGCGCGTGCTATGGATGTAAAGCGTAGCTCAGAAGGTATTGTTGATGCTATTTCAGCAGAAGATATGGGGAAGTTTCCAGACACCAACCTAGCTGAGTCGTTACAACGCATTACTGGTGTATCGATCGATCGTGCAAGCGGTGAAGGAAGTAAAGTCACTGTTCGTGGTTTCGGACCTGCAAATAATTTGATTACTTTAAATGGTCGTCAATTACCTACAACAACAGGGGATAGAACATTTGATTTCGCTAATATTGCTTCTGAAAGTGTATCTAGTGTAAATGTTTATAAAACTTCTAATGCTAGTGTTGCCTCAGGTGGTATCGGTGCAACTATTGACTTACAAACGCATAAACCTTTGCAGTCACCAGGTACTGTTGCAACATTTGGTGCAAAATTAATTAATGATACCTCGACTGAAGAGGGAAGTACGACACCTGAGCTTAGTGGTTTATATTCCCAAACCTTTGCAGATGAAATGTTTGGTATTTCAATTGCCGGTAGTTATCAAGATCGTGAAAGCGGTATGCAGCAATTTTTACAAGACCAAGGTTATCGAGCAAGTGACTATACTAATACAGGCTGGGGTGGCGTGCCTGCTGGTGCAGAGGGCGGAACAAATAGACCAACAAGTGGTATTTATTCAAACCCACAACAACCACGTTATGTTTTTGAAGAGCGTCAACGTACACGTATGAATGGCCAGTTGGTTCTTCAATACAAACCGATTGAAAACGTTACCGCGACTTTAGACTACACCTTGGTACGTAATGAAATAGAAGAGCAACATACTGATGCTTCAGTTTGGTTCAACTATGCCGGTGATCGTAGTGAATCAGTGTGGGCAGGTGAGCCTAATGCAGTACCACTTATTTATTCTGAAATCTATGATATTAATAGCCCTGGAGATTATAAAGATACTTCATTGACTGTTGGCTCTTGGGGGAACGAACAAAAAACTGATTCCATCGGTTTAAATATCGATTGGCAAGTAAATGATAGTTTTAATCTAACATTTGATCACCATAGCTCTTCTGCTGGAATGCAAGCTTCAGACCCACGTCACGGTACTCGTAATAATGTTCAATTACCTTCTTATACACGTGATCGTACCGGTCTAGATTTAACGGGTAGTTTACCGGGAATAGCGTTAGGTAATATAGAAGCGTTCACTCCTCAAACAATGCGACTATCAGGAAGTTGGTTTGCGAACGACAAATATTCTTCAGATATTGATCAAACTCAAGTATCTGGTGAATATTATCTTAATGACGAGCTAAGTATTGATTTTGGTGTTTCTGTTAATAAAGTCAATAACCATTATCGTCATACTCAAGTTCAACGATCGGATTGGGGTGGTGTAGGCGAAGAGGGAGATTTTGCTGATATTAATTGGCGTGAAGATACCATTTTAGATAAGTTTGAAGCGACAGCGGGGAACTTTGAAGGTACGGCAACACAGGCTGACTATGATTTGTTCAACACTATCTATTTTGCTGATTTTGATGAAATAGTACGAGCAGCAGAGTTTGCCGACCCAGTCGCGAATGTAGATGGTGTATGGGGTGACTGTAAAGCGCCAGAAGGAGCTCCTTCTGGCCCTAATGGTGAAGGGCATTTCTGTGCCTCTACTAATTGGGACGCTGATACCAATCGCTACACAGAAGAAAAGACCACCGCATATTTCTTCCAAATTAACTATGAAACAGAGCTAGGTGATATGCCCTTTAGTGCATACCTAGGTCTTAGGTATGAAACTACAGACGTACATTCAAGAGCTTCTGCTCCAGGGTATAGTGTCGTAGAATGGACTGAAGATACTTCAACTGCAGTCACGGGTGTGACCGGTATAGAAACACTTAGCCAGTCAGCAGATTATGACCAATTCTTACCAAACTTAAACCTTAACCTAGAAGTGACTGATGATGTGGTATTAAGAGCAGCATTTAGTAAAACAATTTCTAGAGCAGATTATGGCAGCTTGCAAGGTGGCACAACGATTAATACTAGTGGTAGCTTAAGTGGTTACTCAGGTAACTCAGGTAATCCAGGTTTAGAGCCGTTAGAATCTATTAACTATGACATCTCGGCAGAATGGTATTACGATGAAGGGAGTTATGTTTCATTAGGTTTATTCAAAAAAGATGTTACCAACTGGATAACAACAGGCACGGTCGATTCACAAATATTTAATCTACCTAACCCGTTGGATGGTCAAAAATTTGATGCAGCTGTTGCGGCATTAGGTGCCAATGCTTCAAATCAAGATATTAGAACTTATATCTTTGAAAACTTCGCCGATGATCCAAATGTTCAGCCTAACTTTGATGAAAATGGCGATTTAGATGGCGGTACAATTTTGGGTGACTCTGCTACCGATAATACCGTTAACTTTCGTTTAAATGTGCCGGTCAATGGTGAAGAAGAGTACACGATTGATGGTTTAGAGTTTAACATTCAACATTTATTTGGTGAATCTGGTTTTGGCGGCATATTCAATTACACCATGGTAGACACTGATTTAGCCTATGATGATGATTCACTTGACGATACCGCGGCATTAGTCGGTTTAAGTGATACTGCTAACTTTGTTGCATTCTATGACAAGCATGGTTTACAAGCACGTATTGCTTATAACTGGCGTGATAAATTTTTGAATGAACGACGCACAAATGGTGATTTAACTGCGCCAATTTATACTGATGAGTACTACCAAATTGATTTCAATATCAGCTACGAAATTTCTGCTGTTGAAGGCCTGACTGTGTTCTTAGAAGGTATAAATATTACGGATGAATATTCTACTGAATTTGGACGAGATGATCGACTTGTGTACAGAATAACTCAAGGCGGTGCACGATATGGATTAGGAGCAAGATATAAGTTTTAAGGTGTTTTGACACTAAATTTATCAAATAGAATAAAGCCACTTTTATAGTGGCTTTTTTGTTTACATTTTCATGGAAACTATTCTTTATGGCTATAGCAATTTGCAAAATTACTTGTTATAGTCAAATTAACATTAAGCTGTGCGTTAAGATAAATCAAAGGAAAGTTCATCTAAATTTCCAAGTCGTTAAGTGGTAATATGCAGTCAGAAATAAATAATATTGTTATTGTAGGTGGCGGTACTGCGGGGTGGATTACCGCGGGATTAATCGCAGCTAAGCATACCAATAAAAATGATTCAGAGAGAAATAACTTTCCTGAAATCACTGTTACAGTAATCGAGTCTCCTCATGTTTCTTCTATTGGTGTTGGGGAGGGGACATGGCCTTCAATGCGGGAAACATTAAGAGAAATAGGGATAGATGAAACCGAATTGTTTTTAGATTGTGATGCGAGTTTTAAACAAGCATCTAAGTTTATTGACTGGGAGGTTCCAGCTAAGGTAAGCAATGAAGAGAACCGGGCTTATTTTCATCCTTTTTCCATGCCGTTGAGTATTAATAGTGAAAATTTAGGCAGCTACATTGGTAATCACTTTTCACAATTTGATAACTCAAGCTCCTTTGCCCAGCAAGTTTGTTATCAATCTGTTTTGTGTGAAAAAAACTTGGCACCTAAACAAATTACCCATAAGGCTTATGATTATATCGCTAATTATGGTTATCACTTAGATGCGAATAAATTTTCCGCATTATTGAAAAAACATTGTATAAATAAACTTAATGTTAAGCATATTGTCTCCCATATTACTTCAATAAAAAACAATGAACTGAATGATATTGCCTATGTTACTACAGACAACCAAGGTGACATTTACGGAGACTTATTTGTAGATTGCTCAGGCGCTAAATCACTATTGCTAGGTAAGCATTATCAAATACCATTTTGTAGCAAAAAAGATATTTTGTTCAATGACACTGCACTAGCCGTACAAGCTCCGTATCTTAACGATAATGCGGAAATCGCATCATGTACTCACTCGACAGCTCAAACTTGTGGTTGGATTTGGGATATAGGTTTGCAATCACGTCGTGGGATTGGGCATGTATACTCAAGTGAATATACAACCGATGAGGCAGCCGAGAGAGCATTAACACAGTATATTAAACAAATTGATTTGAAGAGCAATAATGAATTATCAATTAAAAAACTTTCGTTTAATCCGGGATTTTATGAAAAGTTTTGGCATCAAAACTGCGTAGCTGTCGGAATGTCTGCGGGCTTTATTGAGCCCCTTGAAGCCTCTGCTTTAGCGATGATAGAACAATCCGCACAGATGATAAGCGATCAGTTACCAAAAACAAAGCACGCAATGGCCATCACTGCTAAGCGGTTTAATAAAAAACTCAAGAGCCATTGGCAGCAAATAATAGAATTTTTGAAGCTGCATTATGTTTTATCTAAACGTGATGATTCTCAATATTGGCTTGACAATAGAGACAGTAAAACTGTCCCTGACTCTTTACAAGAAATGCTGACACTATGGCAATATCAAGCTCCGTCAAAGTATGATGTTACTCAGGCTAACCCCTTATTTCCTGCTGCGAGTTATCAATACATTTTGTACGGTATGAATTTTATCACTGAGTTTCAAGGGGGCTGTGGAAGTAAAGAAAAATTAATGCAGCACTTGTTAAATGATGTGCAAAATAAACGACAAAAACTTAGCCAAGTGTTAGAGCCAAATAGAACACTTATAAACAAAATAAAACAATACGGCTTACCCAAAATTTAAGCTAATAATAAATGAACGAGGTGCTATATGGCAAACCATGTCCTACTTAATAATATCGAACATAAATCGTTAAAAATTAATACCGAAAGAACTAAAGAAATGGGAGATAATATATGGTTTGCACAAACATTTTTCATGGAATTTAGAAGCGTGCAAGCGCATTATCCTATTTTATTTCAAAAAGATAGTAATACAGGGCAACTAATGCCAATTACTCTGTTTGGTTTTAATAAAGATGAAAATTTGTTTTTGAAAGACGGTCTTTGGGACGCAACTTACATTCCTTTTTCTGTGCAACGGATGCCTTTTTATATTGGCTATCAAGAGCAAGAAAATAATGGTGTAACAGAGAAACAACGTGTTATAACCCTTGATCTTGATTCTCCAAAGGTTAATGAAGACAAAGGCGCGGAGCTATTTTTAGAATATGGTGGCAATAGTGATTACTTGGAAAATATTGCCAATATATTAGAGAGTCTTCATAACGGATTATCGCAAAATGAAACCTTTATTGACGCACTAGTTAGTTTAGAGCTATTAGAAGCTGTTACGATAGATATTGAACTAAATGATGGTAGTAAAAACCAGCTGATTGGTTTTTATACTTTAAACGAAGACCGGCTAAATAGTTTACCTCATGAAAAAATTATAGGATTACATCAAGCTGGTTTTATAGAGCCAATATATATGGTTATTGCTTCTCAAGTACATATCCACGATTTAGTCGTTAGAAAAAACGCCATGATAGTGCCTAAATAAATGATGTCAGCAAATGTTGGATATTAAAAATAAAATAAAGACCTTGTTGAATGTCACCTCAAAAAACCTTAATGAGGAAATATTGTCATCTGAGATTCCTCTTTTATTAAAGGGCTTTGCTGATGATTGGCCGATTGTTCAAGCAAGTAAACAATCACCTTTAAAGGCGGTTGAATACCTAAAAGAAATGGATAACGGTATTACCGTTAATGCCTGTTACCTTAAACAGGAACAAGCAGGACGTATTTTCTACAATGAAGATATGACAGGTTTTAATTTCCAAACAAAACAACAAACGCTCAGCACGGTTCTCTCTGAAATATTAGCGCAATCTGTTTGTGATAACCCTGAAACCATTTATCTTGGTTCAACGAGTATTAAACAGGTGTTACCCGATCTTATCCAAGAAACAGAAACCTCACCTTTACTAGTCAATACTATCTATAACATGTGGGTAGGAAATCGAACAAAAGTCGCCGCGCATTTTGATTTTTTACAAAACTTAGCTTGTTGTGTAGTTGGTAAAAGGCGGTTTACATTATTTCCACCAGAGCAAGTTAAAAATTTGTACTGTGGCCCTTTAGATAAAGCACCTGGTGGTCAAGTTATTAGTATGGTGGATTTTGAACAGCCAGATTATAACAAATACCCTAAGTTCAAAACAGCGATAGCGTCAGCGATAGTAGCTGAATTAGATGCTGGCGATGCAATTTTTTTACCGAGTATGTGGTGGCATCATGTCGAAGGCATTGAAGATGTCAATGTTTTGCTTAATCATTGGTGGAGAAATACACCAGCTTATATGGGCAATCCAAATGATGCTCTGAACCACGCCATGCTAAGTATTAGAGATTTACCTAAAAATCAGCGTAATGCGTGGAAAAATTTATTTGATCATTATGTATTTGAATATAAAGATGAAAATTTCAATCATATTAACAGTGAAGCTCAAGGTATTCTGGAAAAGCCTTTAACAGAGTTACAAGCTCGCAAGCTTAGAGCTAATTTACAAAATAAACTGAGGCGTTAATGCTAATGAATACCGATACAATTAACCACCAAGTAGGAATAAAGTCATGAGTGTTTCAGCAATTAAAAATGTCGTGATTGCCGGCGGCGGAACAGCAGGGTGGATGGCTGCGGCAGCCTTTGGTAAGTTGCTAGGGAAAAATCTTAATATCACCTTGGTTGAGTCAGATCTTATTCCTACGGTAGGGGTTGGAGAAGCAACAATACCTACGTTACACATTTTTCATGATCTATTAAAAATTAAAGAATCTGAGGTAATGAAAGCGACAAATGCCACATTTAAGTTAGGTATTTCGTTTGAAAATTGGAAAGAGGTGAATGAAAGCTATATTCACTCTTTTGGTTACTTAGGTCAGGGGTGTTGGGCTGCAGGTTTTCAACATTTTTGGTTAAAAGGCCAACAAAAAGGTTTGGTAAGTGAAATTGGTGATTATTGTCCTGAACATGTTGCTAGCCGACGAGGTAAATTCGCCGTAATACCAAATCAAGAGCGAAACCATGCTTTTCATTTAGATGCTGGTTTATATGCAAAGTTTTTAAGAAATATTGCTGAAAATAATGGTGTTAAGCGAGTAGAGGGAACAATTTCAAAGGTCACTCAAAATAAAGATAATGGCTTTATAGAATCAATTAGCTTAGAAAACGGTAAGATTGTTGCAGGTGACCTATTTATCGACTGTACCGGATTTAAAGGTATGCTCATTGAAGAAACACTCCATACTGGTTTTGAAGACTGGAGCCACTGGCTACCTTGCGATAGTGCAATTGCAGTACAAACTAAACATACAAAAGCTACAGTACCGTATACGCGATCTATCGCGCATACGGCTGGTTGGCAGTGGCAAATTCCATTACAAAATAGAATGGGGAATGGCATAGTCTTTTGTTCCAAGCATATGTCAGATGAAGAAGCTAAAACAACGCTACTGAATAATATTGATGGGGACTTAGTCAATGAGCCTAGAGTGATCAAATATAGAACAGGAACACGCCGAAAACATTGGCATAAAAACTGTGTTGCTATTGGCTTATCAAGTGGTTTTATAGAGCCGCTCGAATCAACAAGTATTCATTTAATTCAACAAAGTATTATTCGCTTATTGCAGAATTTTCCTTCTATGAAAATGGAGCAAGAAACCCAAGATGATTTTAATAACAAAATGCGCTATGAGATTGATAATATAAGAGATTTTATTATTCTTCATTACCATGTTACACAACGAACTGATAGCCCCTTTTGGCGATATTGTAAGGATATGGAAATACCAGAAACGTTACAGGAACGCATTAACTTATTTCTAGATAATGGCAATGCTTATAAAACAGAGCGAGAATTATTTGGTGAAACGTCTTGGATTCAAGTGATGATGGGACAAGGATTAATGCCTAAGCGTTATCATGCTATTGTGGATATGATGTCTGATGCGGAGCTTAAAAGGTTCTTGGATAATATTAAGGTGACAATAGAGCGACGAGTTAATAGCTTTCCTGAGCATAATGAATTCATCAAAAATTATTGTGAATCTACGGTAGTTTAACGATTGTGATTAAGATTAACCGTCAATCAGTACCAAAAGTAGAATTGATTGGTAAAGAAAAAACGCCAATTATTATTATTGATGATTATATTGATAATCATCAAGAAGTTATTGAGCAAGTAGCTGAATACAGTGCCTTTAAACCAGATGAAATCACCAGCTATCCAGGTATTCGCTCACCTATACCTAAAGACATCGTAGTAAATTACTTAAAGCCTTTGATAAATGGACTTTATGGGATATATGACTTTCCAGATACATGGCAACCTTTTCCCAAAGATAACTACTTTTCGCTAATTACAACTCAGCCCGATAAGTTATCAGCAATTCAATCTTGGCCCCATTTTGATACTCCTAACAGTAATTTGTTAGCGGTAATTCATTATCTAGGTAAAGGTGAGTTTGGCGGTACTGGTTTTTTTAGGCATAAAAAAAGTGCTTTAGAACGTATTGAGAAGAAAAACAAAGAGTACTTTTATCAATGTGCTGATGAGTATTTTATGACTTTAAAGGAAAAATCAACAGGTTATTGCACTGAGCATCACACTGAATTTACCTGCTACAAAAAAATTGCTTATAAACCTAACCGGTTAATTATTTTCCCTGGACAGCTATTACATTCATCCTTAGTTAACCTAAATACAGATATTGATCCAAGTCCTGCCAGCGGTCGGTTAACGGCAAATATGTTTATCGCTTTTAAATAAACTCACCTTTTTATCAATATGTTAGGTCTGAATCTTTATCAGTGTTTTATCCTCATGTTGCTGAGGAGGAGTTTAGTGAATTACTATATGAAGGCAATCGGAACTTGAACTAAAGGATTTATTGGCAGGAAGAGTTTTTATTTCATAAATACACAGTATTTATACCCTTAACAGACTTTTCTTAAGTCTGTTAAGGGGGATTTATCTAAGTGGTTATATGCTAATTTAACGCCACACTCATTAGTGTGTCATGAGCTGTCATGTATAGTGTTTTCTCATCAGCGGATAGGGTGCAATTTGCAGTGAATTTTCCCGTTCTTATCTTAGCAAGTACTTTACCTTCGGGGTTAAGTAACCAAACACCACCGGGACCTGTTGCAAAGATATTACCATTAGAATGGACAGCCATACCATCAGGCATGCCTTCTTCACCTTTTACGCCAACGTATTCACTGGCATCAATCAGAACTCGTTTATTCGTCACTACTCCTTCTGTAGATAAGTCGTATGCTAACCAATGTGGGAATGCTTCATCTGAAACAGCAACCAGTAATGTTTGCTCATCAGCAGAAATGGCAATGCCATTGGGAAAACTAATTTCTTTATCAAGTAGCTGTAAATGCCCATCTGGTGTTAATCGGTATATCCCTTGAAACGCGAGTTCTTTGCGTTCGTCTTTCATGATAGCCTTTAAACCGTATGGTGGATCAGTAAAGTATAAACTACCGTCAGAATGCATCACTGCGTCGTTCGGACTATTTAGACGTTCATGCTTATAATAACCCGCTAAGGTTTTAAAATTAGCTTTAGGATTTGCCAATGGAGCATTCATTACTGCCACGCGTCTATCGCCTTGCTGTAACAATATTAAGTTACCTTGTTGGTCAAGCAATAGGCCATTAGAGCCTTGACCGTAGTCGTCTTGATGTAATCCTGTCGCACCAGAATTTGTAAGGTAAACACTTAAGCCCTGTTTTGGATGATACTTCATGATCTTGTTGTTAGGGATATCTGAAAAAATTAGATAGCCTTCCTCTTTTAGCCATAAAGGACCTTCAGTCCATTTAAAACCAGTGGCTAAAGCATTAATGCTGGTGTCTTTATCCAAGAAGTTTAAAGCGTCATCGGACAATATTTCAATTGATGGCGTGACTGTATTATTTGCGGAATGCTGATTTGCAACTGACTTTTCTTTGCTTTGAGCGCAAGAGGTGATAGCCAATAGGCTAAGGAGTATTAACGTGAGTTTATTCATTGTTTAAGCCTTGTTTTTCGGGAGTTTAGAAACATAACTTCGAACCAATTTGGTAAGGTTTTGTTGTTGTTCTAGTGTTGATGCTGCGCTGGTAAGATCATTGCCGACACCTACCCCAATTGCTCCAGCAGCAAACCAATCCTCAATATTGCCCACATTAACGCCACCAACAGGCATTAGTGGAACGTCAGAAAAAGGCCCTTGCAGATCTTTGAAATATTTTACCCCTAAAGAGCCAGCGGGGAATACTTTAATCAAATCAGCCTCGTAATCCAATGCTTTGGCAATATCTGTTGGTGTTAATGCCCCCATTAGCACGGGAATTCCATATGAATGAGCTAATTCTACTACTGATTTATCAGTGTTTGGTGTGACAAGAAATTGAGCACCTGCTTCTATGGCTAGCATAGCTCTTTTGGTATTAATGATAGTACCAGCACCGATTAATACGGTAGGGTATTTTAATCTAGCATTATGTATTTCTTCACAAAATCCTGGTGTGTTAGCAGTGATTTCAAGTGCTGTTACTCCTCCTTCAACTAAACAGCTAACCACGGATGCAACTTCTGATTGTAAATTAAGTCGAATAATTGCCACTAATTGACTTTCGACAATCTTTTTTACGCTATGTGTACGTTGAGTTTGTAAATTTTCTTCCATTATTTTTAGCCTAGTTTTATATGAAAATTAGTTTTAATTAGCTGTTTTCTCATCAATGCGCTGGATTTTTCCAACGAGAAATAAATAGGAAAGACAGCCAATCACCGCCAATGCGGCGATAAACAATAATGCAGGTTTAAAGTCGCCATCTTTAACAAGAAAGCCAATGATAATAGGCACAATGACAGCTGAAAGACCGCCAATTGAGTTAAAACAACCGCCGATTAAGCCCACTAAATGCTTAGGGGCAAGTAAAGACACAAAAACCCATGCAATGGATGAAAGGCCGTTACCAAAAAAAGCGATAGACAGGAAAGTGATGACCCAAAACGTGTCGTCAGTGTAGTTAGCACCAATAATAAAGGTGGTTAAGATCAAACCAGTAATAATAGGGGCTTTACGAGCAAACTCTTTTGATACGCCTTTTCTCACTAAATAATCAGAGCTAAACCCTGAGACTAAAACCCCACAAAATGCAGCTAAAAACGGCACTGAGGCCAGAAAGCCTGATTTTATAAAATCTAAGCCTCTATATTCTACTAAGTAGGTTGGGAACCAAGTTAAGAAGAATATTAATGTGCCGCCTAAACAAAATTGGCCAATATATATCCCCCATAATTTTTTACTGGAAAAAGCGAGCAAGAACTCTGCACGAGTAAACTTTTTCTTTTTGTTAGTTTCTTGCGTGGTTTCATCAGTAATTAAATCAAGCTCTTGTTTATTGATACTTGGGTGGTCTTGAGGATCACGATAAAATATATACCAGATAGCAGCCCAGACAATGCCTATTAGCCCTGAGATGATAAATAAACCGCGCCAGCCAAAGTAGTTTTGAATAATGGCTAAAAACGGCATTAAAAAAGCCAAACCAATGAATTGTCCTGAAGTGTATACTGCAATAGCTGAGGCCCGTTCATTTTCAGGAAACCAAGTGGTAATTATTTTGTTATTACACGGGTAAGAAGGCGCTTCAAAGGCCCCGATAGCCATTCGACAGCCAATCAGGGCAGCAAATGAACTGATCATGCCTTGTACGAGTGTTGCAACTGACCACGCAACAAGAATAAACGGGTATAAAATGCGTGCTTTGACTAAATCGACAGTGATGCCGCCAGGTATTTGTAATATTGAATAAGTCCAACCAAAGGCTGAGAATATCAACCCCATTTGCACAGAGGTTAAGCTAAGCTCTTCAGTTAATGCCGCGGCAGCGACAGAAATGTTAGTTCTGTCCATGTAATTGATGACGACACTGAGAAAAATTAACGTTAATACGTGAAACCGCTTTCTGGTCGGCTTTTCTATTATCGCCTGTTGAATGTTTTCCATAGTTACTCCCATTATTTATTCGAAAATGAATCACCAGTTTGTGTATGAGCCATCTTCTTTGTGTAATCGTGGTGCTTCCCAATATTTGAAAGGTAAATCTTTTATTAGCGCTTCATTAACGTCGATACCTAATCCAGGTAAATTAAGGACATCAAAGCAATTGTCGTTAACCTCTGGTCGATTAACGAAGAAACGATCATAGTCCTCCATATCGCCATCGTACGGAGGTAACTCTAACCAAGAAAAGTTAGGTATCGCTGCGCAATAATGAATAGAAGCAGCAGCACAGATAGGGCTAAGCGGGTTATGAGGCATCATATCGATGTAATGTAATTCACACAACGCGGCTATTTTCATTGATTCAGTAAAACCGCCAGCATTACAGATATCCACACGTCCAAAGCTAGTTAAGCCACTTTCTGTATAAGGCGCAAAGTCCCATTTGCTGGTTAGCTCTTCACCAATAGCAAGTGGGGTATCACACATGGTTCGTAACGTTTGATAAGCGGTAATTGACTCGTTTCTTATTGGCTCTTCAATAAAATCTAGTGTTCCCGCGGGCATTCTTTGTAAAAATGAAACCACCTCAGGTACAGATAATCTGTGATGGTAATCAATGCCAAAAGTGATATCGGGGCCTAATGCTTCACGTGCTTTGGTTAACCATTTTGATGTACTAGCAATAGATTTTCTAGGTTCAAATATCTCGGGTTTATTCGCATTACCAACCTGTCCTGTGGTTGTTCTTATTACGTTCCAACCTTCATTTTTTAAACGCAAAACATCTTCAATAAGCTCAGGTCCCATAGAAGCGGTAGTTGTCGCAAAGAGTGATATTTTGTCACGTTGCTTGCCACCAAGTAATTGATGGACGGGAATATTTAGACTCTTTGCCACTAAATCATGTAATGCAATATCAACGGCGGCTATTGCTGCTGAAAGTACACGTCCGCCTTCAAAGTACTGACTACGATACATTTCTTGCCAAAGTGCGCCTATGTTAACGGGATCCTTACCAATTAAGAATTCTCTAAAGTGTTCAATAGCGCCAATAACTGCTTTTTCACGACCAGATAAACCTGATTCACCCCAGCCGTAAACTCCCTCATCAGTTTCCACTTTGACTAAACAAACATTCCTAAAACCTGCCCAAAAACCATAGGCCTTTATATCTGTAATTTTCATGTATTTCCTTTGCAATCGTCTGAACGTAATCAATAAACATGTTTATTTCTTGATTGCTTGTTAAACTCAATCTCATATTTGCACTTAATATATATCAAATTGCACACAATTCAATAGTTTTAAATCATTTATTTTATAAATGCACAATACGAAACGGTGTATTGCTCAATAGAAATACCCATACAGCCGTTTAAACATGCATATTTCAATAAACTACTGGACAATCAATTTACCACTAATGTAAATTGTAGACAATTAACATTATTAAAGGTTCATATGATAAATATATTAAGTAGAGTGTTAGTTAAAACACTAGTGCTTGGTTTATTGACTTGGCAATTAGCTGGTTGTGATAAAAATAACACCATAGATTTACCAATAAATATAACGCCGGCTAATCCGATGAAATTTGACTACCAAGTAAAAGGTAGCTTGTTGAAAAAAATGATTATCGAACTAACTAACCCTGAAAAATACGCGAGTTTAAGTGTATTCGCCGATGGGAAGTTATTGGTTGATCATTTGAATATTCCCACCTCGGGCGCTCAGACCGTTAATGCAGTAGTAAGGTTTGATACTCTTGAACAAATAACATTAACGTTTGTGGTTAAGGGAGCTTCACTGGTAATAAATGACTTTGTCTTTGAAGATATTTCGGACATTACCTTAGCTCAATATAAAGATATTTCTGTCAAGGCTGGCTTAGATAAAGCTAGCTCTATTAAATATGGCGGTCCGACTATTGCGGATATTGACAACGATGGCGATTATGATTTTATTGTTAATAATCATAATGAAGAGCCTAGTAAACTGTATTGGAATAATGGCGACAGTACAGTATCAAAGCATCATAAAGATCTTTCCCGTTGGTTTATGCATGATTTACACGGCACCGCTGCAGGAGATTATGATAATGATGGAGATTTAGATCTTGTCGTCACTATGGGCGGCGGGAATGGGAAAAATCCATCGAAAGCTAACTTTTATCAAAACAATAATGGCACTTTTGTACTTAGCACGGGAGATGTTGGCATAGATAGAGGTGGTAGAGGGCGAGGTGCTAAATTTATTGATATGGATCTAGATGGCGATTTAGATTTAATGCTCATTAATGAAGCGAGTTTAACGCAAACAAAGCCCCAACACTTTTTTTATGAAAACTTAGGAAATGGCATGTTTTCATATAAATCGGTTAAAGGCATAGAAGATCAAGAGCCATCTAGAGCATTGATTGTGGATATTAATAATGACCACATTGATGACATTATTTTATATAGCCCATTATCTGTATGGCAGGGGAATGGTGATTTTACTTTCACCGATATTAGTTCACAAATTCCCGATAACATAACACAGCTTAATGATGTTATGGCGTTGTCTAGTATTGATATCGATAATGATGGCGACCAAGATTTATATCTTGCGAGAGGAAAACCGTTTGAGCACGGATTTGGTGAGTCTCCTTCGGTTGATCATGATCCCATTAGCCAAGAATTTTCTATCAAACCTAGAGGCTATAAAGGTGTCGATGAGTTCGATTTTATTGCTGATGGCTCAGTAAAGTTTCATACCTATAACTTCTTAACGCAAGGCGCTTTTAGAGGCAAAGATTACCCGATATTCTTAGGAAATAATAAAACTGTAACGGTTCTTAAATCAGGGGAAGAATTAGAAATAACACAAAATGCATCACAAGGTTGGCCTGAAGATATTTCCGAAAATGGCGTATATTTTGGTTATTTTGGTAAAGGACGTTGGAAATCAGCGCTAGTACGTAATGACAATATCTTCTGGTCATTTAGGTTTAGCCTCTCTGGTGTGAAAGATGTATCGCTTGGTTTTGAGCCTGAAAATAGGAATATTAATGATGTATTACTTCGTAATGATGAAGGTAAATTCACTGATGTAAGCAGAAAGTGGAATGTGCCAGCAGGTGGGAATTCACTCGGAGTGACAGTCGGTGACTTTAATAATGATAGCCACCAAGATTTATTTGTATATCGATGGGGACAAATAGCAAGCAGAATATCAGACACTATGTTGCTAAATACTGGTAATAAAAGTTTTGAACGAACCACGATGCATGGCGCTAATGACGTTGGCGGACCGGGTAATGGTGATATGGGGCAAGCATTTGATTTTGATTTAGATGGCGACTTAGACCTATTAAATGGTAGTGAAGATGGCGAGTGGTATTTATATGAGAATATCTTAAAGCCTAATGACAATAATAACTATGTGTTAGTTCGCGTTGGTTATTCACCTAAAGATAATATTGACGCTATTTCTGCAAAAGTAACCATCACTACAGCCTCAAAAACGTACCAACAAAGCGTTGGCTCTGCAGGAGCAGTGTTTTCACAAAGTTTGCTTAATATCGTTCATTTTGGTCTTGGGAAAGAAGATTCCATTAAACGTATAGACGTGAAGTGGCGCAATGGTGAAACGGTTGTATTAAAGGCCCCCGCAACTAACCAATTATTGTTTGCTGGCGAAGTAATGCCTACGCTAGATAGCAAAAGTAAAAAGCACACTAAAAACTATCAGTTTATGAATACGCCTTGTACTAAAGACTGTACTGATGCGTATATCAACATAATCGACGAAGAAAAATATCGCCACAATGACTTTGTTGTCGGTGATAGCTTAACGGTGAAAGTTAATTATCATGCAGGATCAGGTTATAAAGTCATATCTTCAGATGAAGGTGGTATTCGCTTTTGGTTACGTGAATTTAAAAATAAATGGATACCAGCAAAAGATACCATATTAATTGAACCAGACGCTCTTTATAGTGAATCAGGAAGCGCAACGGCGACATTTTCTTTGGCTGATTTTACCCCGTCAGCTGAACTCCCTAAAGGACATTTTTATTATCTTAATGCTTCATTTTCCAATAGTAACGGTGAAGTGTTAAAGCATGAAATCTACCCCATTAATATTGTTCCAACAACGAAAAAGGCTGAGCCGTAATGCGTGTTGTGATTCACTGTACTCTCTTGTTAAGCTTGGTTGTATCATTAGTACCTATGTTAGTAAGTGCTAAAGATCAGCGTCCTAATATAGTGGTTATCCTAGCGGATGATTTAGGTTATAACGATGTTGGTTTTACCGGTAAAACTGAAATTCAAACCCCTAATCTTGATGATTTAGCCAATAATGGTGTGGTTTTTACTAATGGATATGTCACACATCCATACTGTGGTCCCTCCCGAGCTGGGTTATTAACCGGACGAGCGCAGGCTCGATTTGGTATGGAAAATAATGTTTCATATATGCCAGATGACCCACATATGGGCCTACCTTTAACAGAGGTAACTTTTCCTACACGATTACAAAAAGCTGGTTATAAAACGGCTATGTTTGGGAAATGGCATTTAGGCGGCGCACCTAAATATCAGCCGAATAACCGAGGCTTTGATTATTTCTATGGTTTTTTAGATGGCGGGCATAATTATATGCCAGGAGAAGTCGAAGTAGGGGGCGACGGTTACTCGTTACCTATCATGAGAAATACCGGTGTCGCTGAATTTACTGAATATTTAACCACCGCTCTAAGTAACGATGCGGTAAATTATATAGCAGATAGTAATGACACGCCGTTTCTAATGTATTTAGCCTATAACGCGCCACATGCCCCTTTACAAGCGCCTCAACATTTTATTGAAAAGTATGCACATATTAAAGATCAGGAACGTCGAATATATGCGGCGATGGTTGACGCCATGGATGAGGGTATTGGTCGAGTTATTAACGCATTAAAACAACGGGGAAAGCTTGATAATACCTTGATATTCTTCCTTTCTGATAATGGTGGCGTATATCCTGAGTCATGGTTACCAACCTTCGATTGGGCAGATAACTCACCCTTTAGGCGTGGTAAAGTTGCCTTATTAGAAGGCGGTGTTCATGTACCTTTTATTGCTCATTGGCCGAATCAAATTCCAAAAGGCTTAAAGTTTGATGGTTTAGTGTCTTCTCTTGATATTGCCGCCACATCGGTTGCTTTGTCTCTTGCAGATGACTCAGATGGCAAGCTTGAAGGTGTTAACCTTATTCCCTTTATTACTAAGAAAAAACAAGGAAGCCCGCATCAAGCATTATTTTGGCGACTAGAAGAAGCGGATCACCTTTGGGCAGTTCGAACGCCTGAATTAAAATATATGAATCAAACCTTACCTAATGTGGGTAGAAGCTTTTTTGACATGACGGTTGATCCAACAGAGAAAAATAACTTGATTGATCAATATCCACAAAAACAAGCTCAGTTAGCTAAGTTATGGAATGAGTGGAATAAGAAAAATGTAAATAGTATACATTTACAAAAATATGAATATGACGCTGTTAAGAAAAAGTTTTTTGATAATTTATACAAAGAGCAAGTAAAAGCGGCAAATGAACGAGGTACTTATGACATTCGGTAATCACTTTCATCGTTTGTATTATAGTTTAATTTGCTTTTGCCTCTTTTAATGCGGTTCAAATACCGGTGAAAGCGCACCCAGTTGTTCTAAGCCAAATTACCGGCTTAACAGGAAATGACGTGAGTTGGCGACGATGACTAGAATGGATGCTTATCGCCCTGAAGTCACCAGTATTCAATAATTATTATAAAAAATCATAGTTGAAATCAGTAGTCATTTTAGGGGCTACTTTGGGGTAAATTAATATCAAAAATTTGTTATTTTATGATTTCTATTTGGGATAATTGTCGAAGGGGACACTATATAATCTCATCATGAAAAATACTGCCCCAATTAATATATTAAACCACCACTCAGTCGCAAAAATCAATAAATTACAAAGTACTGTAAATAACAATATTCTCAAAGCCGTTCAGGATGTAGTTATCACAGAAGCGCCTTTATTGGTAAGTCTCACTTATTATTCCTCTCACTCAAATTTATGGCAAACGTTTGATTTAACTTTAATGATGAGAACACCAGATCATGACGAGGAATTAGTTTATGGACTGTTATTCAGTGAAAGAATTATTAGAAGCACTGCCGATATTACTTCAATTACCTACTTTGAAGACACTGATTGCAAGGAAGGGAGCTCTGAAAATCATATAGAAGTAATACTCGCTAAGCATGTAAAGATTGATAAGAAAAAAGCGACGCGAAACTTTTCAAGTCAATCGAGTTGTGGCATTTGCGGAAAAAACTCTTTGCGAGCTCTGGCATTAAGGACAAATTTTTCGATAGACAATAGTGTCAATTGGCTAAATCAGAGTGACATTACAAAATATGGTGATGAATTAACATCGATGCAACCCTTATTTAAACAAACAGGAGGAGTCCATGGGGCTGGTTATATTTCAGATAATAATTGGCAGTGTGTATATGAAGATGTAGGGCGACATAATGCTGTAGACAAGGTTCTAGGTAGTCTACTAAAGCAAAGCACTTTTGTAGCAAGGTCAATCCTTATACTAAGTGGCCGCGTAAGTTTTGAGCTTATGCAAAAAGCAATTGTGGCGGGAATACCCGTTGTTATTGCAATGGGAGCTCCATCAAGTCTCGCTATTTCAGCTGCTCAGCAGTTTAATATTACGCTCATTGGTTTTACTCAACCCTCTCGATTTAACGTATACAGTGCACAAGATCGTATACGTTTGAATAACGAATAAATTCTGTGTGAACGCCCCCTGAAAGGTTAATTATGACAGCAAATAAATATAATGGTCACGCTGGTGGCTGGGGTGCTCTAAAAAGCACCACCAAGCATTTAATCAAAAGTAAAAATATTGCAAGAAACATTAAAAATTTGATGAATACCAACCAAGACCAAGGCTTTGACTGTCCTGGCTGTGCTTGGGGAGAAAAGGAAGAAGCTGGTCGTTTTCGCTTTTGTGAAAACGGTGCAAAAGCAGTTAACTGGGAAGCTACATCTCGACGAATAGGCGGTGAGTTCTTTAAAAAATACAGTGTGAGCTGGTTACAAAAGCAAACTGGCTATTTTCTTGAGGAACAAGGACGTTTGGCTGAACCTTTATTTTATAATCAAGAAAGTGGTCATTACGAACCAATATCATGGGAAAAAGCTTTTACTCTTATCGCTAACGAATTAAACGCTCTTGGAGATCCTAATCAAGCAGAGTTTTATACGTCAGGACGAGCGAGCAATGAAGCAGCGTTTCTGTATCAATTATTTGTTCGGGCGTACGGCACAAATAATTTTCCTGATTGTTCTAATATGTGTCATGAAGCGAGTGGTATTGCGTTAAAGCAAGCTATTGGTATTGGTAAAGGTACCATAAGAATAGAAGATTTTGAAAAATCAGATGCTATTTTTGTCTTTGGTCAAAATCCTGGAACTAATCATCCAAGAATGCTTGACTCACTTAGCCATGCTGCAAAAGGTGGAGCTTGTATTGTCACCTTTAATACTTTAAAAGAGCGGGGACTGGAGCGGTTTGCTAACCCTCAATCGCCAGTAGAGATGCTCACCGGAAGTGCCACAAAAATAACACATACATATTTTACACCTAAGTTAGGCGGGGATATGGCTTGTGTTCGAGGTATGGTGAAAGTTTTGATAGAACGCCATAAAGTCGCGCTGCTTCAAGGCAATAGTGTTTTTAATTTATCCTTCATCGAAGCACATACGCACGGTTTAGAGGAGTATATACAAACCGTTGAAGAGACTGAATGGGATCTTATACTAACTCAATCTGGCCTATCAAAAGCAGAAATTAGCCAAGCAGCAACATTATACCAACAAGCCAATAATGTAATTGTTACTTGGGCAATGGGAATAACCCAACATAAACATTCTGTTGCTACCATCCAAGAAATCATTAATTTGCAGTTACTCTTTGGTCAAATAGGCAAACCAGGTGCTGGTTTATGTCCGATTAGGGGACATTCTAATGTGCAAGGCGATCGCACTATGGGAATAAACGAAAAACCTAGTACAGAGTTTTTATCATCACTCGAGCAAGTATTTTCGTTTACTCCCCCTTCAACACATGGTCACAATGTGGTCGAAGCCATTGAAGCTATGTTAACTGGTAAAAGTAAGGTGTTTATTGCTCTTGGAGGAAATTTTCTGTCAGCAAGCCCTGATACCAATATAACGAAACAAGCACTCTCGACTTGCCGACTGACGGTAAATATAGCTACGAAGCTTAATAAAACGCACTTATTTCCAGGTGAAGTCTCTTTAATACTACCTTGTTTGGGGCGTACAGATATTGATATTCAGGATTCAGGAGTACAGTCAGTTACGGTTGAAGATTCTTTTTCAATGGTTCATCGCTCTCAAGGGGCTGTATCATCGGATACTAAAGATATGCGCTCTGAGCCTGCCATTATCGCTGGAATAGCGCTGGCTACACTCGGAAACAACCCTGTCGATTGGTTAGCATTGTCAAATGATTACGACTTAATAAGAAATTATATTGCTAAAACCTTGCCTGAATTTTCGAATATGAATGAAAAATTAGATAAGCCCGGTGGTTTTTATTTAGGAAATAGCGCCGCAAACCATCAATGGAACACTTCTAACAACAAAGCTAATATTAGTAATAATCTTTTACCTGAGGATATTGTCCCGGCTTCCATTAGAGCACTTAGTAATAATAGAGTTTTCGTTCTACAGACATTACGCTCTCATGATCAATATAATACGACAGTTTATGGCTTTGAAGACAGGTATCGAGGGATTAGCGGAGAACGAAATATTATCCTTATACATCCTGAAGATATTGCTGATTTAGGTTTTAAAGATCATCAACCAGTCGATGTAACAAGTTTGTGGCCAGATGAAATAGAAAGAAAAATCTTTGGTTTTAAACTCATACCTTACGATATTCCTAAAGGAAATATAGCCGCTTATTTTCCAGAAGCCAATCCATTAGTCGCTTTAGCAAATAGAGGTGACTTAAGTGATACGCCAGCCTCTAAATCAATAGCCGTTATTATTGAAAAGCAAAAACAAGTTAATCGAATTATCTAAGTTTATGAGCACAACAAATCTTATCTCATTTTCATTTATTTCAGAAATATAGTTGTTAATAATACCGGCATTGAATAAAATTTCAAAACAGTTATTAGGGCTTGATATTGAAAAGATAACGTCAAGTTTCTAACTATATTAACTTTATCTGCCAGGTTTATTATAAAAGCCCTGACTCTATTTCATTAAAGAATGTTAACGTAGTTGCTAGATGTTTGTGCCAATATTCCCATTCATGTCCACCCGAAAAAGAGTCAAATTGGTAATCAATCGATAAATTATTTAAGGCTTTACACAAGCTTAAATTACTCTCATATAGCGAATCATCTTTTCCGCAATCTAATCGCAGTGGCGGGATTATTGAGCGGTTTTTCTCAAACCAGTATCTGATATTAGATTCATGCTGGTTTTCACAATAATAATCACTAATGGGGTTATCAATAAACTGTTGTAAATCGGCTAAGGATGTTACTGATGAATGAGCACTGATCCCCGAAAATATTTCGGGATATTTTGCACCTAATCTTAACGCACCGTATCCCCCCATTGATAAGCCTGAAATGTAGACATTGCTTAGTTTTCCTGCGCCGTCAATATTATCCAGTACCCCATTAACCACATCTTCAACGATCCACTTTTCATAGTTTCCGTGTTGCGCTAAGGGGAGATATCCAGAGCCATCCCAAAGCCCACCATCAGAGGGCATAACAAGAATAAATTCCGATAAACCTTGTTTTCTTAACTTGTCATAAACAAGATGTGCTCCCCCTAAATCCATCCAGACGTTACTTGAGCCATAAACACCGTGCAGTAAAATAACGATAGGAATATTCTGTTTATTGGATGGGTAACTATAAACATTGATATCTTGCCTGCCGTTAATATAGCTACTGTGAAGCGTTAATGTGGTTGTATTAGCCTGACTATATTTAGGGTTTGATTTTTCAACGCGTAGGATAGTCATCTTTTCTTACTCAGTACTGTCGATTATAACAACACCTTTAGCGATTCGACCATTTAGCATATCATCAAACCCTTCAGCAATTGTCTCTAAAGTATATGTTTTAGTCACGAGCTCTTCTAACTTCATTTGTTTGTTGTTATATAAACTTAAAATCTTATTGAAGTCACGTTCAGGATTACACATACCATATAGCGGGTTTATGTAAATTTTATCCCATTCGAATAATTCACAATCAAAATCTATGCGTTGTTCAATACCACTCACTTGAACTGCAGTACCAGCGTTTCTTATTAGTGCTAAAGGGGCTGAGCCTAGTGCGGGAATAGCTGTACACTCAAATGCATAGTCTGCACCTCGGCCATGAGTTAGTGCTTTTACGTCAGCGCGTACTTTCACAAAGTCTTTATCTGATTTTTCTACTACTATACCGTGAGTTGCACCAAAAGATTTTGCTTGCTCTAAACGTTGTTGATTAATATCAATAGCGATAATTTTAGTAGCACCTGATTGTTTAGCGGCTTGAATTGCATTTAACCCAACACCACCACAACCAATTACGCAAACACTGCTTCCTACATCGACTTTGGCAGCATTCACAACAGATCCCCAGCCAGTCATCACACCACAACCAACAATCGCTGCAGCTGTAAATGGTATATCACTATCAATTTTTACTACCGCTTGGTTTTTAACTACCGCATACTCAGACATAGTACCTAAATGAAATGAACGCTCAATGGGTGTGTTATTATGTAGACTGCTTTCTAGGTGTGCATGACCTGCTAAATCACAACCACAAACAGGCGAATTACTTTCACATATATGTAGATTACCTTCGTGGCATTGAGGACATTCTCCACAAGGAATAGCCCAATTTAAAATTACTTTATCGCCGATAGATAATCCTTTTACATTACTACCAATAGCGTCAATGATCCCGGCGCCTTCATGGCCAACGACGAAATTTTTATGCCAATTATTAATTGAATCCCAGTCGGTATGGCAAATACCAGCGGCTTTAATTTTGACTCTAACCTCATTTTCTTGTGGATCTCCAACTTCAATGGATGATAAATGATAGCTTCCTTGACCATTTGATATGACAGCTTTTACGTTTTTCATAGTTTACTCTTTACAAATTTAGTTAGGCTAATTCAATCATGGGCGTGTTTCTACTTCTGTCAAAATTAAGGTTATAAATATAAAATATATGCTCGATTTGTTGGTGTATATAGACATTTGGTAAAATAAATATCATTATGTTGATGTGTGGAATATTGTAGGAATGCCATGAGAGACGTATATTGTGAGCCTTTTAATATTGAACGAGGCTATCAGTTCGAAATTCATCAGGTCAGTTATCAGAAAAATGAACAGTACAGTTGCTTTATGCACTTTCACGAAGTGCATGAATTTATATTTTTTGATGAAATAGATGGCAGTTATTTTTATAACCTAGGTCAAACACAGCTACAAAGTAATGATATTGTTTTTACGCCAGCCCTTGAAGCACATGATTTTAAGTTAAGTGCACACGCTAAGTCTTGGCACATAGTTCAAATATTGCCAGAGTTTTTCGATAGTGCAGGCTTAGCATGTTGTGAGAACTTTTTTAAACAAGGCATGCATTTACGTATACCTTCAGAAGAAAAATCAAATGTTGACCAATTGATTAAATGGTTATTAGAAAGCTATAAAGACAATCCCAATAGTCAGAAAAGTTTAACTATTTTGAAGTTATTAGTACTCTGGATATCAGAACATGCTAAAGCAGTACAAAAATCTGAAATTAATACAATAAACCAGGCTGCAGGTTATGAAAGGTTATTGCCTGTGATCGATTACTTTAGACAAAATGAAGAAGTTGAGTTGACTATGGTTGAAGCTGCTGTGCTTTGTCATATGTCGCCGTCACATTTTTCAAGACAATTTAAAAGAGTGTTTAGGGTTAGTTTTTCTGAATATCTGTTGCGTCATAAATTATACCAAGCAGCGCGATTACTTAGCAGAGGAAAAGAGTCGATTACACAGATTAGCTATAATTTACATTTTTCCAGTCCTTCTCACTTTATCTCTCAATTTAAAAGGCAGTTCGGTAATACGCCATTACAATTTCAAAAGTCGTTGTTTAGTAAAAGTGATAGCGCGAGAAAAGGTTAGTTTTGGGGATGGTTATACTGTAAAGCTATAATCTAAATATAGCTTTAAAGTAAATGTATCAGTTTATTTGAATATCAAGTGATAAGTCGTGATCACTATCGGCAAGCTTTTCTTTATTGATTAAACTGCGTTGTTTAAGCATTTTCGTTGCCAATACATATGCTTTAGCATGATTGACCGTATCTACACAAAGCAGTTTATCTTGTAGGAAATACCAAACAGAGAACTTAATATCCTCTCCTTGCTCTTCACGTACAACCACATTATCAAAACCAGTATTTAACCCTATCATTTGCAGTTTCACATTAAATTGATCAGACCAAAACCAAGGTAATGAATCATATTTAGCTGTTTTACCACAAATTGAAGCGGCAGCAACTTTAGCTTGATCAACGGCGTTTTGAACTGACTCAAGGCGAATCCAACGATCATAATATTTATTATGGTGATAAGCGCAGTCACCCAGAGCATATATGTTTTTATCACTGGTTAAGCATTGCTCATTAACTTCAATGCCATTGGTGATTGTTAGTTTAGCTTGTTCTGCTAGCGCTTGATTGACTTTTACGCCAACACCGACAATGACAATATCAGCAGGATAATGGTTTTTATCATCACAGATGACGGTAATTTCGCCAGCTTCTTCCGTAATGGCTTGTACTGTTTCACCGGTTTTAATTGTGATGCCATTGTCTGTATGGAGTTGTTGGAAAAAGGTAGACATTGACTCAGTGGTTACTCTGGCTAATAACCTTTCTTCTCGTTCAATTACGGTGACATCACCACCAAGCTTTCTAATGGAAGCAGCAGTTTCTAAACCAATATAACCGCCGCCTATAATGACAACACGTTTGTTTTTTGCTTGTGAAAAAGCTAATTTTATCGCAGTCACATCAGCACTGTTACGTAATGTAAATACTTTTTCGCAGTTATTAACCCCTGAAATTGGTGGAATAAATGCGCTAGCCCCTGTTGCCATTATTAATTTGTCATAGTGATATGACTCATTATTTTCTAGCCCAATAGTTTGACCATCGTTATTAATTTTACAAACCTTAACGCCCAGTTTGAGCTCAATGTTAGCTTTTTGATAACTCGCTTGTGATTTAAGCATGGCTGGCTGAGTGTCGTTGTCGGCTGTTAAATAAGCTTTTGAAAGTGGCGGCCTGTGATAGGGAAGGGCAGGATCACTATCAATTAGAATAATTTCACCAAGCCAGCCTTCTTTTCGTAGTGAAAAAGCCGCATTTACTCCGCCGTGACTGGCACCAATAATAATACATCTTTGCTCTGTAGCTAGTGACATGAGTAATAATTACCTTATGAGCCAACAACGTGTAATGTGACACCATCAAGATTATCAGAGACGTCAATTTGACAACATAGACGACTAAATTCGTTGGCATTGTCATCTAGCTCTAACATATCTTGTTCTATTTCGCTGGCTTGACCTACTTGTGCCATATTCTCTGCGGCTACTTGTACATGACAGGTGGCACATGAACATACGCCACCACAATCGCCGTCAATACCGCTAATGCCATTTTCAACCGCTAACTCCATTAATGAACCTGAGTCTGCTTCTAAAGTCACTTTTTCATCATCTATAGTAATAAAAGTAATTTTGGCCATGATGGCTCCTCTCTCTTTGTTGATATTCGGTTATTATGTTGTTATTACGCCTGTGAAAAACCGTTAAACGTTACTTGTAACTGGTGATAACCAATTTTTCGCTGGAATTGTTGTAAATCTTCAATGTTATCTTCACTTGCTGTGATCTCAATAGACGAGACCTTTTCAGACAATATTGTGATTAAGCTGTTTAATACTTGTCTGGCGTGAGTAGCGCCCATGCAGTTGTGATGACTGAATCCAAAACCTACGTGTGGATTTAATTTTCTATCCAGTACTATTTCGTCTGGGTTTTCAAATACCTTGGCATCTCGATTGGCAGAGGCCCAACATAATGAAATTTTGCTGTCGGCTTTAACTGCATGCTCACACACAGAGCTATCTTGTGTGGCTACTCGCCCCATATGTGTTAATGGCGAGAAGTAACGAACAAATTCCTCAACGGCTTTGGTTCTAATTTCAGGCTCGTTTTTTAGGCGTGCTAACGATTCTGGGTGCTCAGATAAATAAGCGATAGTATTTGTTACGGCATTGATTACAGTATCTCGACCACCAGCAAAAGTTAAAATCATGACCCCTTTAACTTCTTCTTTAGTCATCAGTTTGCCATTAACTTCAGATGCTAATAACACTGAATACAAATCACCACTGGGGTTTGCTATTGCCCGGTCAATTTCAGCGTCAATGTAGTCATATAAAATATTGGCTTTATCAGCATCTAACGCAGACTCATCACTTCTAAATACATGAGTACCCCAGTTAATCCAGACATCTGATTCGTCATAAGGGGTGTTAAGTAGTAATGTTAAGGCACGAGATTGTAATTTCAGGGCAAACTCTTCAACAACTTCCACCGTTGGTAAGGTTATGACTTCTTCAATCAGCTCTTGAATAATAGCATTAAGTTTTTCCTGATAGTCTGCTTGCAGTGGACGTTTAAACCAAGGGTCAATTAGGTCGCGGTAACTCTTGTGCTCAGGAGGATCAACTTCAAAAGGGATTTGTCTTGTAGTACGAATGTTAACCTCTGAAGGAATAACAATTCGACCAGGTGTTGCACCCGATTGATATGTCTTCCAGTTGTGGGCGCACTTTCTAACATCTTTCAAACCAAGCACCATAGTAACAGGCTCGTCGATATCGTTAATTTGGCTAACCCCTTCATTTTCTCTGGGACATTTAAATGGGTCGGCAAGTGTGCTTTTATTCATCTTAATTACTCATACAAAAAGTCAATAACAGCATTTTATTGCACTAAATATTGATAGAATACTAAGATTCATGATTAAAATATCAAATATATGCCTTTGTTGTCACCTGAGTGTCAGTTTCCTGTGAAAAAAGACTTTTGAATCACATAAATAAATTTGTTATGTTGACTGTTTATTGTTAACCAAGTTGAATTATGAATAGAAGAAAATTTTTAGTCAACATATCAACATTACTTGGCGTGAATTTGTTGTCGTTAGATAGTTTAGCTGTCGATAGCGCACTTGCATACTCAGGTAAAGTGACAAGTAAACTAACAAAGGCGCAGCAACAAGTGATTGCTGTTGTTGCAGATATTATTATTCCTGAAACAGAAACCCCTTCGGCTAGTCAAGCGGGAGTGGTTAACTATATTGATTTTTATTTACATGAGTTTTTACCTCTTGCTAGCAAAGAGAAGTTTCTAAAAGGGGTCGCGCTTTTATTTCAATCACCTGCAAACTTGCTCAATTTAACAGATAAGCAGCAGGTAGATTTAATAAAGGGCCTAGATAATCAATTGGCCACAGAACAAGAAAATGCAACTTACAGGCAATTAAAACAGTTGGTAGTTATCGGTTACTACACCTCAGAAATTGGCACTACGCAAGCACTTCAGTACGACCCAATACCTGGACCATATAAAGAAATGAAACTCAAAGATGTTGGCCGAGTTTGGGCGTAAAGGACATATTATGAAGAGTACTAAAAAATTTGATGTTATTGTCGTAGGCTCAGGTATGTCTGGTGGCTATGCCGCTAAAGAGTTTTGTGAGAAAGGTTATAAAACACTTGTGCTTGATCGCGGTGAAATGGTTAAACATAAAGAGTATAAAACCGAGGGGAAAGCTCCTTGGCAAATGCCTTTTCGTGGTGAGGTAAAAGAAGAATTTAAAGAAACACAATCAATTCAAAAAAATATTTATATTTATAATGATTATACTCGCCACCATTTAATTAATGATAAAGAACACCCGTACGAGCAGAAAAAAACATTTATTTGGTATAGAAGTTCGACTGTTGGAGGTAAGTCATTAATATGGGGAAGGCAGAGTTATCGTTGGAGCCCTCTTGACTTTGAATCAAATCAAAAAGATGGTTACGGCATTGATTGGCCTGTTAGATATGATGATATTGAGCCTTGGTACGATCATGTTGAACCCTTTATTGGTATTTCAGGTAGTTATGAAAATTTACCACAATTGCCTGATGGAAAGTTTTTACCTGCACAACCGATGAATGTTGTGGAGCGAGACATGAAGAAAAAGATCGAAGCCGCTTTTCCAGAGCGCCATTTCATTCCGGCTCGCGTAGCTCACCTTACACAGCCACAAAAGCAGCACCTTGAGTTGGGACGAGTACAATGCCAGGCTCGAAGTGAGTGTCCAAGGGGATGTTCTTTTGGTGGATATTATTCATCAAATTCTGCCGCACTACCTGCAGCAGAGCGAACGGGAAATCTAACCTTAACGGCGAATGCTCAAGTACAGCAAGTGCTATACGACGACAAAACAGCTAAAGCAACAGGTGTAAGATATATAGATATGCCTACAGGGGAAGTGATAGAAGTTTTTGCAAAGGTTGTCTTTATGTGCGCGTCAACATTAGCCACAGTGCAAATATTGCTAAACTCTACCTCTCGTTCATTCCCACATGGTATTGGTAATGATAATGATATTTTAGGACGTTATATTATGGACCATTGTGGTGGTGGCGGTGCATCGGGTATGGTTCCCGGTTACCTTGAGGATTACTATAAAGGACGCCGACCTGGAGGCGTGTATATTCCGCGTTTTAGGAATATCGACACTAAAGAAAAAGACTTTGAACGAGGATATGGTTTTCAGTGTGGTGCTAATAGAGCAGGGTGGCATTGGGCAAAAAATGGCAAAGGCATTGGTGAGTCATTCAAAAACCGTGTCAATAAGCCGGGGAATTGGTATTTTACCTTGTGGGGGTTTGGTGAGTCGTTACCTTATTACGATAATCGTGTTTATTTACATGACAGTAAAAAAGATCAATGGGGAATGCCCATACTTGTGACAGATGTCGAAATCAAAGCCAATGAGAAAGTTATGATAAAAGATATGACTGAAACGGCTGTTGAAATGTTAGAGGTGGCAGGTTTAACTAATATTAAAGGCTTTGAAGGTGAAGCCCCACCGGGGGGCGCTATTCATGAAATGGGTGGAGCATGTATGGGGGAAGACCCAACAACATCCTATTTAAATAAGTGGAATCAATGTCACAAAGTGGCAAATTTATTTGTAACGGATGGTGCAGCATTTTCATCGGTATCATGCGTTAATCCATCAATCACTTTTATGGCATTTACCGCAAGAGCGGTAGATTTTGCCGATAAACAACTGAAAGCTAATAAATTGTAATAGGGTACCTTTGCGAGTAATAAAATTTAGCACAAAACCATTTTATTCACTCGCTTTACCTGAAAAGCTAACATGGATTGGCCAGCCGTTAAATTGCTCGCCAGTTTTAGGGTTTACATCCCAAGGCCAACATTCAAGTGTATATTGACTTGTATTATGATCAATTTTGACAATACCATAGCCTTCGCTTTTGATTTGGTTGTCTGATAAGAACTTACCCCAACTCTTATTACCTTGCTCGAATTCAGCGTGAGAGACCTTAGGGTTTGCTACCGCGAGTACTCGCATCTTGTTGCCAAAAGTATCAACAAAGTTACCGGTATTTTTATCGCCTTTGAATTGATTTGAGAGTTGATTGTTACCTTCAAACCAACGTTGCCAAAAAGCGGCTGCTGCTGGACCAGCAAAAAATATTGCGCCATCGTCATAGTCATTAATCCCTTGTTGAGCGACCAAACCAAGATGTTGGTCTCCTGCTAACACTAGGGCTTTGGCTTCACTCACTATTTTAACTGCTCTAGCACGGCCATCCGCTGGATAGCCATTTGAATCATAATCAAGTAGGGGGGAAAAGTCAGCGGAAGTTTGTGGAGATCCCCAGATTGAAGCGGTTAAACAAACTTTAGGCAAGTGTTTATTTGAATCTCTCCAAGCTTTTAAGAAATCTTCTTGACGCTTACCTAATAATTCACCTCTGGCTTTTGAAGGGGAGGTTTTGTTATTTGGCGGTGATTTAAATTTACGGTCTTCAACCAAAGCAAAGCTTACTCCGCCGTAAATAAACTCACCATAAGCAACAGGAATATTATATTTTATTGGTGTTGGATCATAAGCGTCGGGATTATGACCATGTTGTAGTCGATAAACCATACGAACCAAGTCTTTATCGTACTTAAATCCACCATCTTCTTCTTTTGGCTTGCTTGAGTTTTTACCTTCATAACCCCACAAGTTTCCTTGTAGCACATCATGATCGTCAGCTAAAATTATTGTGGGTTTATTTCGAACTGATTCTTTAAAGGTCCAGTACCATAAATACCAACGGTATAAAGTGTCTAGTTTGGCGTGTTTAGTTTCTCGGCCAAATCGAGTTGGTAGCGCTTCATAATATTGATCGCCACAAAAAACATATAAATCAGGTAAGTGTGAGTCGCAGTGATTTACCAATTGATTATGAGGAAAAAGAATATTCTCTTTTCCATAACGGTTTATATGACGCTCTTGTGGAATAAATTTTTTGTAGTTAAGTACATCTAAACTTTTTGCTGTAGGAATAATACAAGAATAGAGCGCTATATTAAGAGGTTTAGCCTTGCCTGGATCTTTTAAAATACTGCCGCTATACAAGACTTCTTCGCTTACTTCAGGGCATATTATTCGATAATCAAATGACTTGTTTGATTGCCAATTTGTGATCCTAAATAGTGTGACATAACCATCATCAATTGGTTTAGTTTGTACTTGTTGCCACTTCGTCTCTTTGTCAGCTTTAACCTCTAGCCTGGCGTTTTGATATAGTGACGTATCTATCGGCATAAACTGAGCGGTGAGTTTTAATACCGTTTGATTAACGCTATGTAAACAGCCCATAATTGGACCAAGTTGGCGTTCTGGATGCTCAGCTATTTTACCTCCGCCTGTGGCTACTTTACTAACGCGCCATTTTGCACCATTCTTACCTGTATCTGGACTGGAAATTAATGAAATACTGCCCAGTAATTCACTGATTTTAACGCCTGTTCTCACAGCAAAACCTAGTTGTTTTCCTGTTTCTGCATTAACAGCAAATAACCTTATTTCATAGGTGTCTTTTCCCGTTGGATCAAAGTGACAATCAAGTAGGATTGGGGTTGAATGTAGTTTCTGTAAATTTGTTTTGTTTTTTGAAATTAACGTATCAAAGCCAAGTGGCTTAGATTGATTTGAAAAATCACGAAAGCTTAATTCACCTTGATGATTCATAACGGCCATAAAGCCACCATTTTCACCCGCTGCCCGTTGTGCTAATGCAGCCCCTCGATAATCAAGCTTTCCTTGACCAACACCTAATAAAAAACCACAGTAACCTGATTTATTTGGCGTGAGGTTTTGAAATGTCGCTTGTATGCGCCCAGGCAAGTGGTTTTCAACTAATGAGCGTGTTAAAAGAGAAACTGTTCGTATTTCAAATGACTTGTCACCTTGTAAACACTCTAGTGCTCCTTGGTGCAGCCGCCAGTCTTGCAGTCTATTTCCCCAATAGTCTTTTCCTAACCAGTGTCGTGTTTGGTCAGTTGGCAATGATGATATTTGACTAACTTTTACTATGCTTTGGCGTTTGCTCGCAGCTAAAACAGAAAGTGGTGAAAGTGATGTACAGCCAATGGCACCACTGAGGACTTTTATGAATTGACGTCGTTGCATTATAAACTTCTCTTAAGCTCAGCTGTACTTGTTATTACCTGCAAACCTTTACTAGCAATGTGGCCACTATCGTCAGGGAAAGTAATACTGATTTGGTTGTTCTCTTGTAAATGACTAAACTCAATAGGTATTTCAATAACGCCATAGAAATTGTCTCGACCTTTACCATTATGGTATTGATCATAACCACGATAATCTTCTGGTACTATAATCACTTGATCATTAATGGTCACTTCAGGGGTGAGTGATAAACCATGTGCTCGGCTGATTCCCAATCTAAGCATTGCCATACCGTGTTCGGTTGTTTCAACATTATTGATATCGAAACTAATAGCGTTATTAGCACTTATTTCAATTAAGTCACTTTGATTAAAGTATTTAGTTTCTGTTGCTGTTTGGTCTACCTTGATATTACTTGAAAAAGTTAATTCAAAAATAGCTGTGCTATCAGCAGCCAGCTCGAATAATTCAGGAAGTAGGTTGGTTGTTGATTCCGAGAGCACAGGTTGGTCATCGTTTAAATATAAATGCTTTGTTAGGACGCTAGTAATATTGGTTGCATTAATATCAAATAAATTAAGATTGACTTCAGTTGCTTGTGATTCAAGGTTGTTTACTATTAAGTAGGCTTTATTATCATCAACATAAGCATCAATTTGAATGTCTTGCTCACTGGTATAGCTTTCAACACGTGTACCATTGACATTTGCCCATAACTGATAAAATTTAACAAGTTCGGTATATACCCATTCCTCTCCCGTTTCGCCAGCCCCTTCTTTTTTCTGACGCATAAGTCGATGATAATAAGGTACAGTATCACTGATGCGACCCCATTCAGCTTTTACCGTAATGAAAGGGATTACCATTTCTATTTGATCAGGGCGTTCTAAAAATGCCGTTAATTGACTATTTAAGCCGGTGAGAATATGCCAATCACGTTTTGGTGTCCAAGCTTGGTTGAACATATCATGAATTTGCCCACCATATTCAGAGATTATAAGTGGTAGTGGCTCGGCTAGTTTATCTTGAGAATAAGACATCAATAAATCAAGTGTTGCCTCCATGTTACTACCAGATCGCAATTGCTTTTTACCACCGATAATTGGAAAGTCATATAAATGAATAGAAATAAAGTCCATGTTATCGCCAGCAATATCAATAAAAGCTTTATCTCTATCCAACCATTGCTGAAAATTATATTTATCGAAATCAGGAAAGGCGACAGTATAACCACCAATGAGTACCTCTGAATTAGGTTTGACTCCATCAATCTCTATATTGCGAATTGCATCAGCCACGGCGTTATGAAAGTGAAACACTTGTTCAACGCTTGTTGGGCTCTCTGCATGCTCGACTAACTCCCAAATAGGCTCATTCATGACTTCTACATACTTAGGTTTAGGCTGGCCAAGTGTATCGCTTTCACTTTGATTAAAGTATTTATGGATATATTGCCCCATATAGTCACCGGTTGCGGTACCAAATGGCTCTATAGCGGTATCTGTCTGTGAGAAAGCCCACCCCAATCCTGTTAATGTTCCGTCAGGCCAATAAGGTCTTTGTTGCGCTCCTACAATCATTTGGGTGTTTCGGTATTCAAGTTGACGTTTAGTTACGCCATTAAGACTATTATCATTGGAATAGTTCCAGCGAGCGCCATTACCGTTAGTTGTTGCCGATATGGGATCAGCCCAGCCAACTTTTCCGGCTGACTCAGGCAATTGACTTAATTGCCAAGCCATACCTCCAGTACTTCGACCGAAATATACATCATTATCTTCAATAAATTCAGTGACTAAATTATCATTTTCGTTAGTGCCAACGGTATACCAATCGTTTTCAGTATGGGAGGCATGAATAGTGATGAACTTTTGTCGATCAAACTCACTTAAGCCAGCTACTTGATGTTTAATATTAAGATTAAAGTCTAAGTTTACGCCAACTTCAGGTGCTTTCATGGTGGTAATAGAATAACTAGCACTTACGCCACCAATAGTTAAAGTTGTCTCTACGATGGCTTCATAATCAGGTGAAGAAGAAAGTCGAACTATCACTGTATCGTTATTACTTATTTCACCACTGTTTGACGTAAATACGCCATTATTAATCGCATATTCACCATTTGATATAGATATTGTACTGCGGCTATCTATACCTTTGACTGTGATACTGTTTGATTCAATCAGTGAATTGATTTCGCTGTTGTCTATATGGGTAAAATTAAAACTGTCTGGTGTGGTATCTGGTTGTAAAACTGGAGGGGGCGTTTTATCTTCACCGCCGTCACTGCCACCACAAGCAGTGAGTATATGACTTAGTATGATAAGAGGAACTAATAGTTTTTTATTGGTATTATTTTTTAGCATTATAATGACTTTATTTTTTTACTGTATGCCTAATCTATCTAACTCCAGTTTAATTGTAAATATTAAATTGTTAACAATTTGTGGTTTGGAATAAAAAAACGCAATATAGGGTATATATTGCGTTTTAGAGAATATATTGAATAACGGTATTATTTAATATTAGCTTTTACTGCTTTTATTGCTTTAGCTGTTTCGCCATTTCTTAGCGCCATTAATATTTCTCTGTGTTCATCTACACAGGCTTCACTTGATTGAATGCGTTTGTAATTCAAGCGCATTCGCATAACGTATGGATACCAAATATTAGTTAACTCATCACCACCAGCTTTGTGAACTAGATAATTGTGAAATGAAATATCTATATTAGTCACTTCGGTAAAATCTTCAGCTTCAAAGGCTGCTTGCAAATCATCAAGAATAGCTTCTAGCTCAGCAAAGTCACGCTCTGTTAAACTACCTTTAAGCTGCTCAATGGCGAATGCTTCAATGTTACGGCGCAAATTAATCATCAGCTTTTGCATTTTAGGCTCTAAAACGCTGTTGACTGATGCCCCACAATTATTTTTTGAAACCAATAAGCCTTCTTTGGTTAATTGTAAGATAACGTCACGAATAGGACCCCGTGATAAACCAAAACGCGCAGCCAATTCTTGTTCTTTTAACTTACTCTCTGGGGGTAAAGCACCTGAAATAATATCAGAGCGCAATTCATTTGCGATTTGATCTTTTATGGTAAGGATTTTAGTTTTAGCTCCAACCATAATGATTCCTCTTTTAAATATGTTAGCCTAATAATAACGGGTTTGACAAAGATTGCAATTAGATTATTGTCTACAAAAAACAAGGTGAAAAAAATAACTTCCTTACTTTTCTTGGTCTTAGTGTTTTTATCGCGATAAATAATGATTGTTAAGGGGAAATAAGCAAAGAAAGCCAAAGATTGTTAACAATCTTTGGCTTTCTGATTAATGATTTAAAGTACTTAGCAGGAGTTACTTATAACGTCGTTCATAAAGCATAGTGTTGATCTTACGGGAAGACTCAATCAGTGGCTGATATGGACTATCGGTAACAGAAACAAAACCTACATTATAGTTTTCACCATCGTAGGCACGGCCAGTAATTGGTGAATCTATATATTGGAACCAGTGAGCGCCAACAAAATACGGGTTATCGATTACTGAGTTCATATAATCTTCAAACATATTCGCTCTGTCTTGTTGGTCTGATGCGTGGATTAGACCAGGGTGAAATAGGCCACTGTCTTTAGCACCCACATGATACTCACCAATAATAGCTGGCATATCTATCTCTTCAAGGAAGCCCCATTTCTTTTTGTGTAAGCCTTCTTTATAGGCATTGTAACTTACCACGTCGACATATTTAGCTGATGCTTTAACCACTTCTATTGGCATACCCCAATCAGGAAAACGAGCTCCCATGTACATATGGTTAGGTAAATGTTTAGCAACAGCTGCATCGACTACAGAAAAGTATTTGTCGGCATAAGCCGTTAACAGTTCAGCGTAATCTGTTACTTGTTGATCGGTATTAAAGCTTGAATCAAAGCCTTTATCAAATGCGTCCCAGCTAGCAATATTCTTATCCCATGCTTTATTCACTTTGTTAATATCAACATATTTAGCTTTCATTAAACGAGTAAACTCGGCCTTTGTTGGTACTGATTCGCCATCACGTTGTAAGGTATGTAAAATAATACCGTATCGTGCTTCTTTAGTTTCAGAGCGGCCAAAGCTTTTTTCGTTATCAATGAATACGCCAACACACCAAGGGCTATTGTTAACTTCTTGAGCGACAACTGCGGCTGTATGGTTTGCTCTAACAGTAAATTCAGGGTCAAATACATCTGGCATAGGTGCCCAGAAGTCATTACCACTAGAGACTGTTTTGTAGTTACCTCTGATCCAGCCATTAGCAAAATAGGGCACTTGCGTATTATCGTAGAAAGTAGGATCTGCCCAGTTACCTAACGAAGTAAAGCCCCAGTTAGTCATTCTATTTAAAGTTGTTTCACGCCATGCTTCCATAAAGTCAGCATTATCAGCGCCATATTTACGTTCTAAATTAGCGGAGTAAAAACTATAGGTTTCACCTTTTTTCAATGGACCAGAATGCGCACTGCGTCGATAACCGTAATGTTTGCCTAAAGAATCTGAATATTCAGGTAACCAATTAAACATTTTTGAACGTACTGTAGAGGCGTTAAATCGAGATGCTACAGCTGAATCAGGTACTCGATTTAGTCCCTGCGAGTCTTCAGGAGTAACATCATCAGCGCTTTGTTGCTCTATCGCAGATATTGGAAAGTCGTAACCTGTCATGGTAGAAGTATTTGATAATCGAATATTCGCAATACCCGAAGCAAAGTATATATAACCTTCAGGATCGATAAGCGACCATTTACCGTCTGTTTTTTCTGTTCTAAAATATCCTGTAGCTTTAAACTTAGGGCCTGACGCCCAACCACTAAACTTTGAACGGTCTGGAATTTTTTGACTAGCAAATATTGCCGACTCTGCTTGCTGTTCTTTAACTATTTGCTCATCAGAATACACTTTGCCATTAAAGTCTTGTTTGGCATTTTGGCCATATTTATCAACAATACCTACTAGGAAGTTCTTATCCATTGTTGGGTTTTTACGCAGACGGATATTTTTAAGCTGAATTTCTTTATCAAATAGCGCGCTCTGTACACTAATATTAATTTTTTTAATTGAAGATAAATCTAAGTTTTTCTTTCCCCATAGAGATATAAACTGGACTTCATTACTTGGCCAAGTGTCTGGGTTTGAACGTAAGCCAGAGGTGAAATTTAGCTCCACACCATCTTTTCCATCTGGCGTGGCCAAATCATGCCCTTTCATTTTTGCATAGTAAGTGTTGAACCCGCCTGTTGGGATACTGACTGAGCGTGTATAGTTATCGCCATTGCCATCGGTTATATCTAAATAGATTTGTGTAGAACGTTGACCTTTATTAGCAATATCAAAAGCGAGGTTAAAATCACTAAACTGGCTCCAGTCCCAGTTTTCTTTCGGTTCAATTGTTAAGCTTGTATAAGTAGTGTCTTCATTGTTGAACTTAACGTTTAGTTGATCATCAACAATACTGCCTTTAGCATGGAAATATCCTAATTTAATATCTAGACTCTCACTACCAAAATCCGCAATTTCAAGTAGCTTTTGTTCAGTTACAGGGGCTACTTGTTTTAATGTGTCATTAACTTGTAAGTTGCTATTGTCTGATTGACAACCTACAGCTAAAGCGACAGTCGATAGTGCTAGTAATGCTCTTAACTTTTTCATCATTCCTCCTAAAGTCAATATTTTCAAGCTTGTCCATATGATTTTTTGTGGTTATCAATTTTATAGTACAAAGCTTAGTTTTAATTTATTCTAAACTGTATATTGGTGATTGTTAACAATTTTTTTATTTTACTTTAATTTTAAAGATAATTTATTTGTTTATGTTAGATTTATTATCCTTCTATTTTGTTAGGTGTAGATATTATTATGGGGTATCTACTTACATTGATTACAATT
>NZ_BAAJMC010000024.1:0-57699 GCF_057551365.1 Colwellia sp. KS18-150
CGCTTACATTTTTGTGAGAGAATTAAAAAACACCATGTTTATACATGCTATATTGCAGCGTTATAATCATTTAAATAGAAATATAAATAACAATGAAATTAACAAGAATAATCATATTCATAAGGCGTTTATTGTGAACAGTAAACTATCACTAAAAGAAAAAGTAGCTTATGCCAGTGGCGATGTGGCATCAAACTTCTATTGGCGCGTCATTGACGTATTTCTATTTATTTTCTATACCGATGTTTTTGGTATTTCTGCAGCAGCAGTAGGTACTTTGATGCTGGTCACTCGCTTAATTGATGCCTTTTCTGACCCTTTAATGGGGGCGTTAGCTGATAGAACGACAACACGCTTTGGTAAATTCAGACCGTATTTATTATGGGGAATTATTCCTATCGCTGCTGCGGGTGTCTTAACCTTTACGGTGCCAGATGTTAGTGAAGGCGGAAAACTAGTATGGGCCTACTGTACCTATATATTCATGATGCTAGCGTACACCTTTATCAATGTCCCTTATGGCGCATTATTGGGGGTTATTACTGGCGATACACAGCAAAGAACAAGTCTTACTAGCTTTCGATTCATCGGTGCTTTTTCTGGCGGTAGTTTAGTAGCATACCTGACACCAGAGCTAGTGGTACTTTTAGGGCAAGGTAATGAAGCACTAGGATGGCAGCTCACCATGGCGTTATATGGCTGTATTGCTGGTGGACTATTTGCAATTACATTTTTTGCCACAAAAGAACGTATTGCCCCACCACCAGAACAAAAAACACCGATATGGCAGGACATAAAAGACCTAGGCCAAAACAAACCTTGGTTAGTACTGTTCGCTTTAGCGTTAATCATTATGGTTACTATCTCGTTACGAGCAAGCTCAGGGACGTTTTATTTTAAGTATTATGCCCAGCGACCGGATTTAATTGGCAGTTTTGCCATGGTGTATATGATTGCTTTAGCGATAGGTGCAGCCTCCACGCCGATTTTAACCCGTTTTGTTGATAAGCGTTCGTTGTTAATGATACTCATGAGCATAGTAACTGTGTTGTCGATACTTTTTTATTTTATTCCACATGACAATATAACCATGATGTTTGCGCTGCAAATCATGATCGGCTTAGCATTAGGGCCAAAATCACCTTTGGTATTTTCTATGTACGCTGATACTGCAGATTTTTCTCAGTGGCAAACGGGTAGGCGAGCAACAGCAATGATATTTTCAGCCGCTGCTTTTGCTCAAAAATTAGGTGGCGCATTAGCGGGGGCGATGATCGGATGGCTACTTGCTTCAATGGGCTATGTTGCTAATGCTGTGCAATCAGGTGCGTCTGAGCAAGGCATTGTATTATTAATCAGTCTTATTCCAGCTATTTTTGCAGGCTTAGCCGTTCCTCTGATCTGGTTTTACCCCTTAGATGATAATAAGTTAAAAAGTGTTCAAGATGATTTAAAACAAAGGCACAAAGAGCAAATAGTAAGTACTCCACAGGGGGCTTCGCTCAATGGTTAAGCAATTTAGTGTCAATGAACAAGAGCGTATAACAGCAAAGTTAAACAGCCCGTTAAGTATGCCAAATGCGAATGGTTTTCTTTGGAACCCCAAAATGGTGGTGCAAGTTAATTGCCGAGGATATGTCAATGGTCAATACATGCATCCAGAGCCAAGTAAATACTCTTATGCGCCTAATATAGAGGCAAAAACTTTTATTCAACCAGAGCATAGTTATTTTACTCATCATCCGGGACGCTTTTTTTATATTAAAGATGAAGATAATAAGCAGTGTTTTTCTGTACCTTATGAGCCCATGCGTGTTGAGTTAGATAGTTTTAATTTTGAACATGGCGCCAGTGATATTTGTTGGCAGATTAAACATTTGGATCTTGAAATCAAGATTAAAGTTAGTTTGAGTCATAATGATGTCGTTGAACGTTGGTCATTAGTGGTGAAGAACTTATCTGATAGTGCTCGGAACATCAGTATCTATCCTTATTTTTCTATTGGTTATATGTCATGGATGCACCAAAATGCTCAATATGATGAACAGCTGAATGCTATTGTTGCTAGTTCGGTAACTCCGTATCAAAAAGTTGAACAATATTTCCAACATCAAGACTTAAAAGAGAAAACTTTTTTTGTCGCCGATAAAAAACCACTCGCTTGGCAGGCTAAGCAATCATCATTTGAAGGGGAAGGTGGTCTACATAATCCTGATGCTTTAAAGACAACGCCCTTAGCTAATGAAGATGCTCGCTATGAAACTCCTGTAGCAGTTTTTCAATACCGAGAGACATTGTTAGCTGAAGAAACAGTCGATTATCAATTTTTATTTGGCCCAGCAAAAGATGAGAAAGAAATCGCTCAATTAAGCGAGCGCTACTTAGGTCAAACGCAAGTACAAAAGGCACAAGAAGAGTACGATGCATATATTGCTCAAAGCCAAGCGTGTTTAACGATTAATTCTGACAATAAAGATTTTGATGATTTTGTCAATCAATGGCTACCAAGACAAATGTTTTACCATGGTGATGTCAACCGCCTAAGTACAGACCCACAAACCAGAAATTATATTCAAGACAATATGGGTATGTGCTATATCAAACCAAGTGTCGCGCGTCAGGCATTTATTTTAGCCTTGTCACAGCAGCAAAGTAATGGTGCTATGCCAGATGGTATTTTATTGCATGAAGAGGCCGAGCTTAAATATATCAATCAAGTGCCCCATGCAGATCATTGTGTTTGGCTGCCGATCTGTATCGCAGTATATTTAAATGAAACCGGCGATGTAGGCTTACTTTCCGAAAAAATCTGCTTTGCTGATACTAGTGAAACAAAAACATTCGCGCAGCATATCGAATTAGCTTTAGAGTGGTTATTAAATGCAACAGATCATCGCGGCTTAAGCTTAATTGAGCAAGGTGATTGGTGTGACCCAATGAATATGGTTGGCTATAAGGGGAAAGGTGTTTCAAGTTGGCTATCCCTAGCAACGGCATATGCGTTAAACACTTGGTGTGATATATCTGAAGAGCACGGCATTCAGGTGACGGTAAATAAACTCAATGAATACCGCTTCGCAGCTACCGCAATAAATGATGCGGTAAATAAACACCTTTGGCACAACAAGTGGTTTGCCCGCGGAATTACTGATGACAATAGAGTTTTCGGTACAGAAATGGATGACGAAGGACAAATATACTTAAATCCGCAAAGCTGGGCCATGTTAAGCGGCGCTGCAACGCCTGAACAACAGCATTCGATGATAGCCGCTATTTCAGAGCAGTTAATGACACCTTATGGGGTGATGATGTTAGCACCAAGTTACACCTCTATGGTGGAAGATATTGGCCGATTGACGCAAAAGCATCCTGGGGTATCTGAAAATGGCTCAGTTTATAATCATGCCGCTATTTTTTATGTTTATAGTTTATATCAAGTCGGTGAGCACAACTTGGCGTATGAAGTTTTGAATAAAATTTTACCTATGGCAGATAGAGCAGATAAAACAGGGCAGCTGGCTGTCTTTGTTCCTAACTATTATCGAGGAGCTTACCATCAATTTCCAGAGCAAGCGGGGCGTTCTAGTCAATTATTTAATACTGGTACCTTAGCTTGGCTTTATCGCTGTTTAGTCGAGGAATTATGTGGTTTAAAGGGGGGCAATGGTGTTTTACATATTAACCCTAAGTTACCAAAACATTTGCATAAAATATCAGGACAAAGAATGTTTCGCGGTGCCATTATTGATTTTGTTATTCAAAAGTCTCCTGCGGTAATGAATGTGCAAACCTTTGTTAACTCTGAGCGAGTAGTGAATAATCAATTAGACAATTTAGTTGCAGATAAAAACTATCAAGTGCATGTGTTGGTACCTAATAATGAGTGAGCAAACAGAAAATAGTAGGTTACAACTATTTATTGTTATGGGTGTGAGTGGCTCAGGGAAAAGCGCAATTGGTCATCAATTAGCGAGCGAATTAAGCCATGAGGCTCGTATTGAATATCTTGATGCCGATGATTTTCATACGACTGAAGCTAAACAACGCATGGCAGCTAATTTACCTCTTGATGACACCATGAGAAAACCTTGGATTGCAGCAATAGTAAATAAGCTGAATGAACTGAGCGATCAAAAAACCAATGTGGTTTTAGCATACTCAGGTTTAAAGCAGCAACATAGAAAGTGTTTTACCGTGCTTGATTATCAATGCAATTTTTATTATTTAGCGGCATCTATTGATGTTATTCGCCAACGCTTGGAACAAAGGAAAGAGCATTTCTTTAATGTCAACTTACTGGAAAGTCAGTTTACTGCCATGGAGGAAATTACTGCAGAAGAGCAAGCTTATGTGACTAAGGTAGATGCCAGTACTTCATTTGAAGAGGTTTATCAAAGTGTTTTAGTGCTGGCCAAGGCATCATTTGGACAGGAATTATTATCATGAAAAAAGCGCTTTGTGTACTTATATTGGCTATTTTAGCTTCGGCGGTCAGTGCAGAGAACTCGTTAATTGCTCACCAAGCGACAGGTAAAATTACTATTGATGGCAGTATGGATGAACAAGATTGGCAAAAAGCCTCTTGGCAACCTTTAGACAAACTCATTTTAGGTGCTATGCCTTCAAAGGAAGATTTTAATGGTCAATTTAAGCTATTGTGGGATGAAGGGCGGATATATCTTTTAGTAGAAATTACCGATGATGTTTTATTCGACCAACATGCCAATCCATTACATTTTTATTGGGATGATGATTGTTTAGAGATCTTCATCGATGAGGATGCATCAGGTGGCAATCATCAATTTAGTTTTAATGCTTTTGCGTATCATATTGCCTTGGACAATCAGGCAGTAGATATTGGTCCGAACAATAAAGATGGCTCAACCAATTTTGTTTTACTCAATGACCACCTTGATAGTGTTTGGCAGCGCAGTGAAAATGAACCACACAAGATTATTTGGGAGGTTGCCTTAGCGGTTTATGACGATACATTTTCATTAGACAAAACTAATCAGCAACCGGTTAGATTACATCTAGATAAAACACTGGGTTTTATGTTGGCCTATTGTGATAACGATGGCTCAAAAGAGCGAGAGCATTTTATTGGCTCGACAGATATCAAAGCCGTTAATGGTAATAAAAACTTAGGCTACATTACTGCTGATGTTTTTCAGTCTTTACTGTTGATTCAATAGCGAGTCTTTTTCAAAAAAATAATATCAAGTAATACAATCTGTTGACTGCTTAACTGGGTTCAAATACCTGTTCAATTAAAGTTGAACGTTCAAATAGTAGCTATTTTGTATGCAAAGGCGAACCATTTAAGTGCTATTGCTAATGTAAAGCTAGTACTTTAAAGATAAATTGAAAGGTTAATTAATGAAAACACTATTTATAACAAGTAAATTAAACACCACTGTTCGAACTCTTGCGACATTAGTGTTATTAACGAGTATGAGTGCCTGTAATAATGATAAAACAGCCACAACAGCTAAAGTAGAAAACTCCTCAACAAAAGATCGCTTAGCAACTGTTGAACAGGATGTAGAGGCTTTGTTATCAAAAATGACTTTACCAGAGAAGGTGTCTTTGGCACATGCTAGCGGTAAGTTTCATATCAATGCTATTGAACGTTTAGGGATACCTGAGATGTGGCTTTCTGATGGTCCACACGGTGTTCGTCATCAGATAGAGAAGCACAGTTGGGCATCTGCCGGTTGGACAGATGATCATGCTACGTATTTGCCACACCTCACCTCGGTTGCGGCAAGCTGGGATGTTGAAATGGCGCGTTTACATGGCCAAGTACTTGGAGCGGAAGCAAGAGATCGTAAAAAAGATTTTATTCTTGGCCCAGGTGTTAATTTAGCCCGCTTGCCACTTTATGGTCGTAACTTTGAATATATGGGGGAAGACCCTATTCTTGCGGCTAAACTTGTGGTGCCACAAATAATAGCCATTCAAAAACATGATGTTGCGGCAACGGTTAAACATTATGCGCTTAATACCCAAGAGCTTAATCGTACCGGGGTAAATGCAAAGCCAACAGAGCGGACTTTAAGAGAAGTATATTTACCGGCTTTTGAAGCTTCGGTGAAAGAAGCTGGTGTGTTAGGAATCATGGGTGCATACAATGAGTATTACGGTACCAATGCGAACCAAAGCAAGCATTTAGTTATGGATATCCTAAAAGGAGAGTGGGGATTTCAAGGAGTATTATTAACCGATTGGAATGTTGATATTAATACCTATGATGCCGCAATGAATGGCTTAGATTTAGAAATGGGCACTAAAGTTGACTCGTATCAAGACTACTTTTTAGCTAAACCATTTCTTACTATGATTGAGGAAGGGAAGATACCTGAATCTGTTGCCGATGATAAAGCTCGTCGCATCTTAAGAGTACAACATGCTATTGGTATGTACGATGAAAATAGAAAGCCTGGTTCAAGAAATACTGCTGAACATCAAGCTGCAGCTCGTAAAATAGCGGCGGAAGGTGTGGTTTTATTAAAAAATGACGTGGTAGGTACAAAATCAGTTTTACCTCTTGAGCAAGCAAAAATTAAAAATATATTGGTGTTGGGTCCTAATGCGGATAAGAAACACGGCACAGGTGGTGGCTCTTCAGAAGTTAAATCACTTTATGAAATAACCCCATTAGAGGGCCTTAAAGCTAAATTTGGTGATGAAGTTAATATTACGGTAATGCGTGCTCGTAGTAGTAAGTTATCTCCTATTGCTAGTGACTATGTTTCGAGCCGTCATTGGACGGGCACACCAGCATGGAATATTTCATATTTTTCAGAGCAAGAGCGCAAAACATTACTTGAAGAATCTTGGATTGTTGACTCGCAATTTAATTCAACAAAACCGGCGATACAGCACATTACTATGACGGCCAAAATTAAACCGTTAACCTCTGGTGAACATTTATTTAAAGTTGAAACAAATGGCGGGTTTCAATTAAAAATTAATGATGAAGTGGTGATTTCTCATCAAGGAGACAAAGAAAGTCAAGCACAAGAAGTAGGGTTGAATTACAGCATTGGTTTAACAGAAAACCAAGAGTATGATTTTGAGATTCAGTATGATGGTCAAAACAACTTTACTTTAGGTTGGGATGCCCCAGGTGAGCTGTTCGCTAGTGAAAGCGAGTATATTGAAGCAGCTAAAAAAGCCGATGCGGTTATTTATTTTGGTGGTTTGAGTCATGGCGATGATAGAGAGTCGATAGATCGCCCAAATATGAAGTTACCAAACTCTCAAGATGAAATTATCTCAAAGCTGATTAAGGCTAATAATAAAACTATCGTTTTTCTAGTGGCAGGATCTGCGGTTGAGATGCCATGGGTAGAACAAGCTAATGCCATTGTTTGGGGATGGTATGGTGGTATGGAAGCAGGCCATGCTTTTGCCGATATATTAACTGGCGAGGTAAACCCAAGTGGTAAAATGCCAATTACTTTACCAGCTAAGCTAGAGGATACCGCACCTATAGCATTAAATGATTACAATGCAATTGAGAGCTTATATACCGAAGGAGTATTCATTGGCTATCGTTGGTTTGAGCAGCAAAATATTAAGCCACTATTTAGCTTTGGCCATGGACTTTCATACAGTCAATTTGAAATAACAGATGTTGCTTTATCTCAACAAACCATAACTCAAGGTGAGAGTATTTCGGTCACAGCCAAAGTAACAAATACGGGGCAACGAGCAGGCGCTGAAGTTGTGCAGCTGTATCTTCAAGATCTAGAAGCAAGCGTTAGTCGTCCGCAAAAAGAATTGAAAGGCTTCAGTAAAGTGATGTTACAACCAGGCGAAACAAAAACAGTCACTATTAAATTACAGCCAAGAGATTTCGCTTTTTGGGATGAAAAAACCAACGACTGGCTTGCCGAAGCTGGAGACTTTGAGGTGATGTTAGGTAATTCGTTAGATAAAATCAGTCAAACAGCAACCTTAACATTAGCAGCAGAAAGTAAATAATCTAGATAAAAGCGATTATCAAGCTGAGTGGTTAAGCTGAGCTCAGTTTGATTAATCAGCGGGCAAAAAATAAGGCGCAATCTTGCGCCTTATTCATTTAATTCTTGAGATTAGTCTTACTCTCTAATTTGACCGTCACCATAAACAATAAACTTCTCGGTAGTTAATGCTTCTAATCCCATTGGACCGTAGGCATGCAATTTACTGGTAGAAATGCCAATTTCTGAGCCTAAACCTAACTGATTGCCATCAGAGAAGCGCGACGAGGCGTTGATCATCACCACAGATGAGTTAATTTGACGGATAAAAGCTTGGCTTCGCGAGATATCTTGGCTGATGATCACTTCAGTATGATCTGAGGTGAAGTTGTTAATATGCGCTACAGCCCCATCAAAACTAGGCACTACTTTCACTGCAATTTCTTGTGCTAAATATTCAGCATGGTAATCGTCTGCGGTCGCTAACTGACCATCTTCAAAATAATTCAAGCTTTGTTCACAGGCATGAACAGATACTTGAGCTGCCTCTTTAAGCGCTTTTGCTGCTAATGGTAAAAATTCTTCAGCGATGTCTTGGTGAACTAAAAAGGTTTCAAAAGCATTACAAGCACTAGGTTTTTGTGTTTTGCCATTAATCAGAATGCGCACTGCTTTGGTTAAATCAGCATATTTATCAACATACAGATGACAAACCCCTTTAAAGTGTTGAATAACGGGAATGCGGCTATTTTCACTGACATAGCGAATAAGCCCTTCACCACCACGAGGTATTACTAGATCTATAGTCTCACTTTGTTTTAATAACTCTTCGATAACACTACGGCTGGTATCAGGAATCACACTGACAACGTTCTTATCACAACCATGCGCGGTTAGGACTTCATGCAAACAGTTGGCGATAGCAAGATTAGAATGAATGGCTTCAGAGCCACCACGTAAAATAACCGCATTACCTGATTTGATGCATAAAGCTGCAGCTTCAGCAGTAACATTAGGGCGAGCCTCGTATATCATGGCGATGACACCCAGAGGTATGCGCATTTTACCGACTTGCAATCCATTAGGGCGTAAAGCTAGGTTGCTAACATCACCAACAGGGTCAGTTAAAGCAACTATTTCTCGAATGGCAGAGCTAATATCCTTAACTCCTTGCTCAGTCAATACTAATCTATCAAGCATAGCCTGGCTTAAGCCTTTAGCTCGGCCAGCATCGATATCTTTATCATTTTCACTAATAATATTTTCACTATTAGCTTCAATCGCATCGGCAATGGCGTTTAATAATGTGTTTTTTTCTGTACTACTCAGTTGAGCAGCAATTCGACTAGCAATTTTGGCATCACTAGCCATCTCTTGCATATTGAAGGTATGTGAACTATTCATACTAAACTTTTAACCTTATAATTATCGCTTCTCGGATATTTTATCAACTAAACTATAAACTGACTTTATAAAATAACCATATCATCACGATGGACCACAACATTACTTTGGTTGTGTCCTAAAATACTATTAATATCATCGCTATGTTTACCCATAATCCTTGTTAAGTCAGAATGGCTATAAAGGGTAATGCCTTTAGCAATGATGTTGTTGTTTTGGTGATCGATTAAATCTACTGCATCACCTGCTTTAAATTTTCTATCGATACATTTTATACCTGCAGGTAATAATGAAGCACCTTTATTCACTAGTGCATTAACAGCACCGGAGTCTAGTGTAATTTTACCTTGGCTTTTCAAGGTATGTTTTAACCAATGCTTCTTGGCAGTAATAATATCAGTATCGGCAGCAAAACGTGTTCCAGGATTGTGATGAGCTAATAATGAAGCAAATACTTCACTTTTTGTGCCGTTAAGAATATAAGTGTTAATACCGTGTTCAACTGCTTTTTCTGCTGCTTGAATCTTGGTTTTCATACCGCCAGTGGCTAGATGATTACGACTTGTTCCAGCCATGGCGTAAATTTCATCTGTTATATGTTCAATATTGGGCACCAAGACGGCATCTTTATGAACTTTCGGATCTTTGGTAAATACGCCATCGATATCACTTAAAATAAACAAACTATCGGCTTCACAAACTTGAGCGACAAGGGCAGCAAGGTTGTCATTGTCTCCTACAGTCAGATCTTTAGAAGTCAATGTGTCATTTTCATTAACGATAGGCAAAATCCCATTTTCTAATTGGATTTGTATGGTTTCTTTAATTGAAATAAAGCGAGCTCTATTTTCAAGATCACTTTGATTGATCAGTATTTGGCTACACGGTACATCAAAAAAACGTTGCCAATTAGTCATCATTTTCATTTGGCCAACGCTAGACATAGCTTTTTTAACTGAGACAGATAATTTGGGACTACCATGTTGAATAATGCTTCGCCCAGCGGCGACGCCTCCAGATGACACCAAAATGATCTCTTTGCCTTGCTGTTGACACTTGGTAATAAACTGCGCTATTGCTAATGTGTACTGACCACTGCAACCTTCTTTCGTAGGCGCTACTAAGGCACTACCCACTTTGATTACAGCTCTATTAAAATCCATTATTACTCCTATAGTTGATTCCTTTTTCAGTATGCTAAATCCTAGGTAGGCATTCAATAGTAACAGCCGATAATCGCGCTTAGTTACTAGAGTATATTATGCACATTAATAGCTTTTAGGAATACATAGAAGCTTAGATCAACAATAACAATATAAATTAAGGGAAAATCATGATTAAATAGCACTAATTTTCTTTTTGTTTAATTACTTAGTTAACTCTTTATAACATGTTAAATTTTCTACCTGCTCCGCTTATTGCGACTCTCGCTTTTAGTTTTTACGCAATCAATACCATAATATGGCTAATGCCTATTTTAGTCTTCTCTTTACTTAAAGCATTAATACCTTTAAGTTTTTCTCAGAAAATATTTAGCTACTTGCTTGATTTAATGGCAAGTAATTGGGTGGCAGTGAATACTTTTAACCAAAAGTTATTTACTAATATGGAACTGAAAATTACCGGGTTAGAGGAATTAAATGCTAAAGATTGGTATTTGGTTTTAGCGAACCATCAAAGTTGGGTAGATATTGTTGTTTTACAGCGTGCTTTACATGGTGAAATTCCATTTTTAAAGTTTTTCTTAAAAAAAGAATTACTGTATGTACCTATTTTAGGTCTGGCATGGTGGGCACTGGACTTTCCTTTTATGCAACGGTATACGCAAGCTTTTTTGAAAAAAAATCCTCACTTACGTGGTAAAGACTTAGAGACCACTCGTAAAGCATGTGCCAAGTTTAAGCATAAACCCGTTAGTGTCATGAGCTTCATTGAAGGAACTCGCTATACGCAAGCTAAGCACGATAAGCAGAACTCACCCTTTAATAATCTCCTTAAACCTAAAGCGGGAGGAATAGCTTTTGTGCTTGATGCTATGGGAGAGCATTTAACGACCTTGGTGGACGTTACTATTTATTATCCAGACGGAATCCCTTCCTTTTCGGACTTTCTTTGCGGCCGAGTTAAGTCAGTACATATTGAAATTCATAGTCAGAAAATTTCAAATGAGTTAAGTGGTGACTACAGTAGTGACCGCAATCATAAAATTGCTTTTCAAAAATGGTTAACACAATTTTGGCATGAAAAAGATGCTAGATTAGATAAAATGAAACAAGATGCACTAAATGATAAGAGTGACTCTTAAATATATTCAAGAGGATGTGTAATGAATGAACTGATCACTACCTGGTTATTAGAACAAGGTGTTAGTCATCAACATCTTGAAATAACAGCAACGGCTGTAGGTTTATTGATTATTATCTTGGTTTCAATGGTCAGTTATTATGTTGCAAAAAATCAAATCCTTGCGATTGCCCATAAAATAATTGTAAAAACTAAAAACACCTGGGATGACGCTTTAATTGAGCACAATGTCTTAACTCGTTTAACGTTATTGCTACCGTTTATTGTTATTTTGTTTTTAACGCCGCTGGTTTTCTCTGAAGAACTGTTGTTAGCTGAATTGTTAATTTTATTTGCCAAAGTAGCTTTAGCTTTTCAAGTTGCCCGTAGCTTAAGTGCTATTTTGAATGTCAGTAAAAGCTTATATCGTGAAACCGCAAAGCAAAAATATCTACCATTAAACGCTATTATTCAAGTGATTAAATTAGCCATTTATTTGGTTACTATTATTGTTATTGTTTCATTATTGTTAGATCGCTCTCCTATATATTTACTGAGTGGTTTAGGAGCATTAACCGCTGTGTTGATATTGGTATTTCAAGATACCATTAAAGGTTTGGTCGCTAGTATTCAAATATCAGCCAATAAAATGGTTGTTGCAGGTGACTGGATAGAATTACCTAAATATGGCGCTGATGGTGATGTGATTGAGATAGGGTTAAATACTGTTAAGGTTGAAAACTTCGACAAAACAATAACTACAGTGCCGACTTATGCGTTGATTAGTGATTCATTTAAAAACTGGCGTAATATGTACCATACTGGCGCAAGACGGATTAAGCGTACCTTGATTATCGATATTGCCAGTATTGATTTTTATTCGTTAGAGAAAGTAAATTTTTTAGCAAATACACAATTATTAAAAGATTACTTAACAGATAAAAAACAGCAACTAGAACTAGATAATACTTCAATAAATCAAGAAGATGCTTCTAGTCACATTGATACCCGTCAGTTAACAAATGTTGGTACTTTTCGTGCCTATATTGAAATGTATTTACATCAACATCAAAAAATTCGAGATGATTTAACTTGTATGGTTAGGCAGCTACCTGCTACAGCCAGTGGACTGCCACTAGAACTTTATTGTTTTGCCAACACAACTGATTGGGGTAAGTATGAAGCCATCCAAGCAGATATATTCGATCACCTCTTTGCAATTGCTCCACAGTTTGATTTGAGAGTGTTTCAACACCCAACAGGTTTTGATTGGCAAAAATAAGCAGTTAATCTTAGTTAGACAAAGGCACTTATCTTTGTCTGATGACACCTTCTTGCATTGTTGACGCGACTAACTCACCTTGGCGGTTATAAATCTGCCCACGAACTAAACCTCGTCCATTACTCGCCGAAGGGCTATCCATCGCATATAACAACCAGTCATCAAATCGGAATGGTCTATGGAACCACATGGCATGATCAACGGTAGCTATTTGAAAGTTTGGTTGCCAATGACTAACGCCATGAGGCATGATGGCTGTTGGTAAAAAGTGAAAATCAGAGGCATAGGCAAGCATGCAACTATGAATGCGTAAATCATCAGGTAAATTACCACTGGTTTTCAGCCACATTTGGTTGTTAGAATTCGTTTTTTCAGGATTTAGCCAATGATATTGTTGGATCGGGCGAATTTCAATTGGTTTCTCTGCTAGAAATTTTCCTCGCATGCTTTTAGGGACTGCTTTTTGGTGCTTAATGATAAAATCACCATAAGAAAGGATTCCTTCTGGGCCGGGTACATTTGGCATAGTATCTTGGTGCTCAAACCCTTCTTCCATTTCCTGAAAAGAGGCGGTCATATAAAAGATGGCCTTACCATTTTGGATAGCTTTTATCCTACGAGTACTAAAACTATTGCCATCGCGAATATTTTCAACTTCATAAACAACGGGTTTTGAAGCATCGCCAGCACGTAAAAAATAAGAATGTAAAGAGTGAACAAAGCGATCGCTAACCACTGTTTCTTGAGCCGCAGATAAGGCTTGCCCCATTACTTGGCCACCAAATAATGCTCTAAAGCCTAGGTCTTGACTTTGTCCTCTATAAATACCTTGTTCGATAGTTTCTAATCTTAGTAATGCTAATAATTCATCTAAAACTACGCTCATAATTTCACTCAAATTCTTTACAGTTTTATAGCCTAACTCTAAAAACAATTAGGCTTTCAGGTATTATCGGTAATGATAACAGTTTTTGAGCAATTTAAGTGTTGATGTATAAAACAAATTAAGTTATTTTATGGAAATATATACTTAGGCTCCATGTTAATTGTCTAACTAAAAAGAGTTAGAGTAAATGGATTTACCAGAACATTCATAGAGGTATGGCATGCAAGCTACAGCAGAAAGAGAAGCATTATTAGAAAGGCGTCAGCGCAGTATTTCGCCTGAAAGCTTATGGAACAAGTTGTCTTTAGCACAAAAGTTTGCGGCTAGTAGTCTTACCCAGTTTGGTTACGATTTGACTTATATTCGAAATAACAATGCCGGCGGTATAGCCATATTACTATGTAATGATAATGCTGCAACAATTTCGAATGAAGGTGAAATTGATACATCACCTGATATTGTTATCAGAAGCTAGTTTACTTAAGTTTTAAAATGCACTTGAAAGCGGTATTGGTTTAACGTTATTTACTTCTATCTTCCTCGTATTTTATTAACAGTGCTTCGACCATTGAAATAAAACCAGCTATATTATTATTGCCCCATAAACGCTGCAGTTTTTTGTCTGCCTTAATGAACTTGCTGCTAAACTCTTTAAATACTTCATTATCTTGATTATTAAAGCATTTTTTAATAATACTCTGCATTTTCCCTTTACTAGTTAAGCATTCACGGAAAATCACAGCATAATTGTTAATAAGTGGTTTAAGTAAATCGAGATCTGTTTCTTTTGATATTTGCTCTTTATTTGCGATTAGCATGTTCAGTCGTGTTTTGGTGAAGTCTTCGTGACTGTTGGCTATTAGCGCCATAGATTTAGATAGGCTAGCATTTTCTTTTTGGGTATTCGCAACTTCACGTTTTAGTAACAGTAATTCACGTTGCAATTTTTCAGCCCGAAAATAAAAATATACACATAGCACAACAAACAAAACAGTAATGAGTAATACAGCTAACATTTTTCACCTACAAATTTAGATATTGACCTAATCTATCACTCATTGAATCATACATATAGAAATGATGACGGTAAACATGCTTTTGCTTATAATGATTTAGCAGCAGTGCTTAATTGCGATAGAAAAATATATGGATCAATATCTTGGAAGTCAGGGCTTTCAATCGAGTAAGACAGTGTAACTGAAAACTCTCCTAAATTGGCAAAAAAGCGTAACTGTAAAGCTTTTAATATTTTATCCAAAGTAACACTGACTTCTTCTTTAGTTTGGTGAGGAAAAAACAGTAAATATTCACCATCGTTAATTAAACCGGCATTTTCGAATTCATTTAAGTGTTCATTAATTAAAGTCGCGATACCATCATTAACTTCAGCAACTATTTTCTTATTAAATTTGAACACTAATTCTTGCCAGTTGCTTATAGATATATAACCTAATGTTAAAGTATAAGAATATTTTTTTGCAGTATTAAAGCTTGTTTGATAAAGCTGCTTAGTTTGAATAGGGTTGGCTAAAGTGTCGTTGTTTTTATCTTGTTCATCATAGGCTTTTCTTGAACGATTATCTCTGCGAATAAGCCAAATAATTAGCTGACTAAACATTAGCGCGATAATAATTAAAGATAGAATGACAATGATAAGTTGTTGCTGCTGAAATTTGCTAGTGAACTGACTGGTTAGCTCACTTTGTTCGGCTAATTTTAAAGATAACTGCCTGGTTTTTGAACTATCTAGCAAACCTTGAGTTTGTGAGTTTTCAGCGCTGATAATTGAGACTTTAGCAGTGTTTTTTAACAAAGATTGACTATATTTCTGCTGCCAAAAGTAAGCCTCTTCTAACGCCCCTTTTTTTGAATACATTTGAGCAAGCATTTGATAAAAATCGATATAATCTTTACCTAAAGTAACATTACCTGCTATTTCTTGGGCTTTTTCTAAATATGTTTCACTATCAGCATACTGCATTAAATCATGATTTATTTGAGCCAATGTGATCAGTGTTTCAAGGTAGGCGGTGGTTAAATGATGTTGATAAAAAATTGACTGGGCCTGTAATAATTCAACTTTAGCTTGTTGGTAATGACGTTGACTTTTAAGGGTTAATGCTAACCCTTGCCCTGCGTAGGCAGCATAAATTGGAGCATTCCTCTTTTCCGCATATTGTTTAGCTTCCCAAAAGGCGTTATAAGCATCGTTAAAACGTTGTAAATTTAAGTAAGAATTACCTAACTGGTAATAAGTTTGTCCAACATTATCTAGCTTGTTGAGATTAAACCGTAATTTTAATATTTTTAACTGAATCGTGAGTGCAGTTTGGAAGTCACCTAAATGAAAGTAAGCATTTGCTAAAATAGATAACAATGAGATACGTTCGCCAAAAGCTGGGTTTTTGTGAATTACGCTATGGACTTGTTGAAGGTCTTTTAAAGCCTTGTTGTGCTGAGCTAACATAGCATAAGCAACACTTCGGTAACTTAAGGCGAGTAATAAATATTTAGGTTTATCTTTTATCGCTGGTGATATTACAGCTTGCTCAACGACAATAAGCAATTTTTCATATTGCTTCTTTTCTGCTAAAACCTGAGCTAATTTTACTTGTAGACAAGGGTAAACGTCTTGGCTAGGGTTGGTTAATGTAAGACCGTCTTGGGCGAATTGAAAGGCAGTTTCGAGTTCACCTTTATTGAGGGCTATACTAGTAAGTAATAGGTAAGTTTTAGCAATAGTTTCGCTTGGGAATTGGATTCGTTGATGAATAATTTTATTACTGAGTGTCATCACATCATCGTAATGTAAGCCTTCTGACGATTGAAGAAATAAATAATCAACTTGGTGTATAAGCCGCTCTTCAGCACTTAGAGTTCGTTCACTTGCTAGCGTATTAAAAACACCACAACTAAGTAAGATAGTCATCAAAAAGTTAAATAAAAAAAATATTTTTTTTATATCGAACATCAATAAAATCACGGTGTTAGCTAGAGTATGGTTTATATTTTAGCGTGAATATTCACGACTTGTTAGTTTTTTTTGTTTACAATTGAAAACCATGACTTATAATGACCTTGAGCTTCTAAAGCTCGACAAGGGCAAATCTAACGAAAGTTAGAGACGCAAAGTTACCGGTCTAACGGGAAACCTATGACAGCGGGACTGCCAAATTTAGATGTAGTGGGGGCTCTTCTATTTTAACAGCTTTCTGTCTGTTTCCTCGGTATACTTTGCGTGGCTTCCTTGCCTAAATATCAATTATTCTTTGATATCAATAACTAAGCGTTATTTTGTGCTTTTTCTTTCAATCGTTTACTATCAATCTTCATTTTTTCATCAGCAATATATTTATCAATGATCTTTTCAAGCATGCTTAAAGGCATGGAGCCATTTTTCAGAATTTGATCATGAAAGTCGCGTAAATCAAAATTTTCTGCCAATTCACTTTCAGCTTTTGCTCTTAAACGCTTAATCGTTAGTTCGCCTATTTTGTATGACAAGGCTTGTCCTGGCCATGAAATATAGCGATCAATTTCAGTTTGTACATTATGTAGAGATAAAGCGGTATTATCAGCAAGATAATCAATAGCTTGTTGTCTAGTCCAAGATTTTTCATGCATTCCTGTATCCACTACAAGTCGACATGCTCGCCACATTTCATAAGTTAAACGACCAAAGTTGTGATACGGATTTTGGTACATACCGGCTTCAATACCTAAATATTCTGAATATAAGCCCCATCCTTCACCAAATGCAGAAATATAAGTACGGTTTCTAAATTTAGGTACATTTTTCATTTCTTTAGCGATAGAACCTTGTAAATGATGCCCTGGTACTGCTTCATGCAAGGTGAGAGCAGTTAATACATATAAAGGGCGTCTATCAAGTCGATAGGTATTCACCCAGTAGCTTCCCGATTGATCATCGCGTCCAGGACCGGAATAACGTCCTGTAGTATATTTAGGAGCAATGCTTGCCGGAACTTCAATCACACCATAAGGTGTTCTAGGTAAGGTTTTAAATAAAGATGGCAGTTTTGCATCCATCTGTTTGGCAATATATGACGCTTCTTTTAATAATGCGGTTGGCGTTTTAGCATAAAACTGTTCGTCATTACGTAAGAATTTAACAAACGCAGCAAAGTCACCTTTGAATTCTACTTCTTTAATTAAGGCATCCATTTCTGCACGAATACGTTTAACTTCTGCTAAACCTTGCTGATGAACTTCGTCAGAGCTCATGTTTAAAGTGGTGTAATGTTGCACTCTATTTTGATAATACGCTTTGCCATTAGGCAAGGATGTGGCGGCAATATTATCACGCGCGTTGGGTTTATATCTGTTTACCATAAAATGGTAATACTTTTGATACGCCGGAATGACTTTTTCGCTAAGTATTAGTTGTGCTTCTTGTTGAAACCTAGCCTGAGCCTCAAGAGGAACTTGTTCAGACATCTTTGTGAAAGGTTGATAATATTCGCTTTTAGTCACATCTTTAACGATATAAGCTTCAATCGATTGCTCAAATCCTTCTAATACAACTTTAGGTTGAGTAATGCCTTCCTTTATCCCTAATTCCATCCAAGCAGTTTGCTGTGCAAAATATCTAGGGATTGCCTGTAGTTTTGATAAATAATCTTGATAATCCTGAGCACTTTTAAAGTTAACTTGTTGAATAATATTTGTAATCCAAACATGAAAGCCTGACTCAGCTGTTAATGGCATGTAGTGTTCTTTGTTTTGATAGCTATCTAATTGGTTCTTAATTGAATAAATTAACACGGCGCTATTTATTTGATTATCTTCACTCAACTCTTCGCTATCAATAGCGATAAGTGACTGATAAATTTTATTAAGGCTTTTATTATTATTGGCTAATTTTTGTGGTGATAAATCTGGAAGTTTGCCATTATTTCCACCTACTTGCGGATCATTAAAGGGACTGGATTGCTGATAATATTGCTGATGCGTATGTATTAACTGTTGTAACTGTTGATCACTTTTACTAGGTGAATCTATTTTTTGGCTAGTGGCTTTTACTGCATTATGACTGCAGCTAATGATAAAAAAGACAAAAATAACAGTGAAGATAGATCTCATGGAGAATAACTCAATTATGAAGGAGCTATTACTTTAACAGACTTATAAACTAAGGTAACAGAGATATAACATAAATTTTGTAGATATTTGTACTAAGATACTAGAGAATATACCTAATAGGTACCAAAGAGTACTGTGAAGGCAGCGAAGTTTGCCATAACGCAAGAGGAGAATCGGTGAAATATCACGATTCGATAAAACAAGCAAATAAAACAATGACACTGGCAGTTAATCAACTGAAACAGTGGCATCTTGCTGTTAATCCTATTAATTATTCAGTTAGCTATGAATACTGTAAGAATAATAATCCAATACTGGTCGCGAGTATTAAACGGATATTATTATCAGGAAAAGAATTAGATGGCTTCTTTATGGAGCAATTGTACAAAGAGCATTTTCTTGACCAAAGTAAGTTTCGTCACGAAATTGTTTCTGATCTTGCACAATTATTTGAGCAAGTTCAACAAAGCTGTCAATTATCGTCAACAAGTGCGCAAGGTTTAATTGAAGAGCTAGACGATAATATTCCCGCCTTAATGTCTCTTGATAGATCAGAAGTTAAAAGCGCCATTGCTAAATTACATAAAGCATCGATGTCGTTCAAAAAACAACAGCAACAATTAACAGAGCAATTACAGAAGTCTCAACAACATACCAAAGCACTAGAAGATGAGTTAGAAGAAGTTCGACAAGAAGTGTACTTAGATCCCGTCACTGGTTTATATAATCGTAAGGCCATGTCAAAACATGTTGATACTTGGTTAACCGAAGATGAAAACAGATCGGTAGCAGCGATTATTGTTAGCGTGGATCATTTTTCAAAATTCAGTGAAAAATTTGGTGGTTTAATTGGCGATGTCATTTTATCTAAAATAGCTAAAAAAGTAGCCAGTTATGTTGATGACAGCGGGCTACCAGTTCGCTCTGCTAATGATGAGTTTATTGTATTATTACCTGACGTTAAAGGTGGTATTGCGACTGAAATAGCTGAAAAAATTAAACAAGGTGTTGAAAAATTACGCTTTGTTAGCGTGCAGTCTGGAATTCGCTTACCTAAAATGAGTGTTTCACTTGGGGTGGGAGAAAAGCAACCAAAAGAAGGATTGAATCAATTTATAAGTCGTAGTCGAAAAACTACTATCATTAGTGAAAATAGAAAATAGTTTCTATTTATCTAATAGCTCTACCAATTCTTCTATATTATCTTCAGAAAAAACTTTTATACCCGCTTGAGTTAGTAATTGGCTGGTGACACCTTGTCCCGGAATTTTCTTGTTAGAAAAAGAACCATCATAAATCATCGAACTGCCACAAGAAGGGCTAGATTCCTTTAACAATGCAAATTTAATGTTATGTTTAAGGCATAAGGATAAACTTAACTGTGCACCCTGATTAAATTGCGCTGTTACATCGTCACCTGCTTGAGTTAATACTTGATTACTTATTAAATTTTGCTCTGCGGCAGCTCTAGGGACGGGTAAGCCTCCTGCTACTTCAGGACAAATACTAATGAATCTGTTCTGTTCTTTCCAAAGTGATATTAATGGATGTTGTAAATATTTTTGCTCGCCATTATAACGAACCTTATCCCCTAAGAAGCATTGGCTAATTAATATTTTATCAAACATTATTGTCGATCACCCTGGCTTATGGCTAATAGCTCTTTAAGTTTAGGGATAGCGATTTTACTGGGTTCATCATTTGCATAAATCCAGCATGATTGACTGTAATAATCAAAATTAAGCAAAAATTCGTTCCCTTGCCAGGCAAAGCGTAAGTTTTCTCTATCAGCGCCAATAATTTTCTCTCTTAAGGTATGCTCAGGAATTTTTGACAATATTAATTGGTTAAGCTCAGCAATATCTTCCTGATACCATTCACCTATAAAAGTAATGGTGATTTGTTTTTCAAATAGGTCAACCGTACCTATAATCGGTGCTTTCGAGGGCATTGTTTCTCCAATAAACTATTACTTGATGTTAATCATACTATTAAAGAAAAAAAGCACGACAGCATAATATATTTTACATATACTGATTGTAACAATATAGTTCTGATTCAAAAAAGAGAGACGACAATATGAAAAAACTTACTCTTGCACTTGCTGCAACCGTAGTCATGGCTGGTCCTGCTTTAGCTGGGGATGTTGAAGCTGGTAAAGGTAAATCTGTTATGTGTGCTGCCTGTCATGGCGCTGCTGGAATTTCTGCTGTTCCAATGTACCCTAACCTAGCGGGCCAAAAACAAGCTTACCTAGTTAAGCAATTAAAAGATTTTAAATCAGGTAAGCGCAATGATCCTACGATGAAAGGTATGGTTATGGCGTTAACTGATGCAGATATGGAAAACTTATCTGCTTACTATGCTAGCCTTAAATAACTAGTTAAAATCTACGAGTAGTAAGTAGTACTTTAAAAGCGCCAATTGGCGCTTTTTTTGATCTTAACAGCGAGTATTAGTTATTGATTGTGCTCTTTAATCAAGGATAAAAATGCTTGGCCATAACGGGCTAATTTAACATCACCAATACCACTAATAGCCAACATTTGTTGAGTGTTTATGGGTTGAATATGCGCCAGCTCTGATAAAGTAGCGTCATTAAAGACAATAAAGGGTGCAATGTCTTCGCTATCAGCAATGCTTTTACGTAAATCACGCATTTTAGAGAATAGCTTTCTATCATAGGACTTTTGTTGGCTTTTATGCTGCCAATAACTGGCTTTTTGTAAACGAGGACTCGCTAACATTAATGGCTCACAGGCTTTCAAAACTGTACCTGAGGCTTGCGTTAAACATAAGTTAGATTGTTGTTCTATGTCTTGCTGTAAATAGCCTAAATGAATAAGTTGAGCAATTAAGGCAAACCAATAGCCAGGAGTTTTACCTTGTCCTATGGCAAAAGTTGAGACTTGAGCGTGGTCGAGCTCTTTAACTTTATCGGTATTTTCTCCGCGCAGAACATCGATCACATGATTTATATCGCCTTGCTCTTTTATGCGAAACACACATGAAAGTACTTTTTGCGCCGGAATTGTGGCATCAAATTGGCTAGGAGGGTCTAAGCAAATATCGCAGTTTCCACAACCCTGTTCAGTATATTCGGCAAAATAGTTAAGTACCACTTGTCGGCGACATGTTTGAGCATCAACAAATGAGCTCATGGCAGCAAAACGTTGTAATTCAACATCAACTCTAGCTTGATTATCACCTTCACTAATACGCTTTTTGATGCGTGAAATATCTTTCTCCGCCACCAAAAATAGAGCTTCAGCGGGTAAACCATCACGACCTGCACGGCCAATCTCTTGATAGTAGGATTCCAAAGTACGTGGCGGCTCAAAATGAATAACATAGCGAACGTTGGGTTTATTTATACCTAATCCAAAAGCAACAGTCGCGACTACGATTTGAATGTTGTCTTTGGTAAACCCTTCTTGCACCATAGCGCGAATTTCATTTTCTAAACCGGCATGATAAGCAGCACAATTGATACCACAAGCGGCTAAGTATTTGCTGAGTTTTTCCACCTGCCAACGGCTATTACAATAAATAATGCCGCTATCATCAGCCTGTTTTCGGATATACCCTAATACTTGTTTTTCACCATCATATTTTTGCGCTAAGGTAAAACGAATATTAGGCCTGTCGAAACTATCTAATTGAATATAGGGATTATTTAATGCAAGTTGCGCTAAAATATCTTTACGGGTGGTTACATCTGCAGTGGCGGTTAGTGCCATAACAGGTACGGATGGGAAGTACTGCTTTAAACATTGTAATTGCGTATAAGCAGGTCGGAAATCATGACCCCATTGAGATATACAGTGAGCTTCATCGATCGCAAATAAACTTAACGGTAGCTCGTTTAGTCTTTGCAAAAAGTAATGATTGGTTAAACGCTCTGGTGCCACGTAGAGCAACTTTATTTCTCCGTTGTTTAAACGGATGAAAATATCATTAATGGTTTGCTGATCTAGAGATGAATTGATGAATGCGGCACAAATACCTTGTCTAGTTAAGTTATCAACTTGATCTTTCATTAAGGCGATGAGTGGAGAGACTACTATGGTAACTCCAGGTAACAAAACTGCCGGTAATTGATAGCATAACGATTTTCCTCCCCCAGTTGGCATTAGTACCAAAGAGTCTCTACCTTGCATAACATTATCAATGATATCTGCTTGTCCTGGGCGAAAGCTGTCATAGCCAAAGTGATGCTTTAATGTCTCGAGCAGTAAGGCTTGATTTTTTTCAGAGGCTGAAGGGGTAATATTCGTGTTCAACAAGATTTTCTTAAAGAGAAATAAGTAAGTACTATTTTACCCTAGAGTTGTCAGAGAGTGATGATTATTTTCACGCTATTTTATTAAAAGAGTGTTAATCTAAAGTTAAAGATATCTGACCAGATGGAATGTTTTGATGGAACGTGATGAAGTAATTAAACAATTAATCGCACATATGGATAATAATATGCCGTTTAATAAGTTATTAGGCCTAAAGATAAACCGTTTTGATGCAGAAATATCGGAAGTTAGCTTTATTTGGCAAGACAAACTTATTGGCAATCCTGTACAAAAGATATTGCACGGCGGTGTCACGGCTACCGCGTTAGATTTTGCGGGTGCTACTGTCGTAGCCGCTAATGTATTTAAGCAAATGCCAAAGCTCACTTTAGCTACGGTTGAGCAAAGTATGAGTAGAATAGGCACGATAGACTTACGTACAGATTTTCTCCGTCCAGGTCGCGGAGAAGAATTTGTTGTTACTGCACATATTATTCGTAGCGGTAGTAAGGTAGCTGTGGCTCGTATGGAAATGCACAATGAATTAGGAGAGCATATCGCCTTTGGTACAGGCACATACATGGTAGGCTAATTGTTAATGGTTTTTTACATAGATTAAATAGACTCGTTTGAGCTGTTCATCAGCATAGGTAAAGTAATAAGACAAGTGACTCCTTGCCCCACGGAACTCTCTATATCAATATGGCCAACAAGTTTTTGCTCAATAATGTTGTACACGATATTCATGCCTAAACCCGTACCACCCCGGTTACGTTTGGTTGTAAAGAAAGGATCGAAAACTTGCTCTAAAGTACTTTCATCCATACCTTTGCCGTTGTCTTTATAAATCAGGCGTATTTCGTCGTGACTATTTTGCTCTATGTGGATGGAAATACAATTGTGTTTGTTATTTTGCATTTCGTTAGCCTCGCCATCAAAGCCATGGCGAATTGAATTATTCACTAAATTTGTTATTACTTGGGCTAATGCACCAGGAATAGTTTTTATACTAATATCTGTTTCGCCACTATATTGGTATTGCACATTATTTCTTTTCAGCTCATTCGCAAGCGTGGTCATAATTTCATCAATATAATCAGATAAATTGATTTTTCTCATTCTTTCAATAATTTGATCTGCGGCAACCTCTTTAAAATTCTGCATTAAGAGAATGACACGTTCTAAACCTCTATTGGAAATCACTGACGATTCACTAATAATCTCAATATAATTTGTTAATTTATTTTGACTTAAGGTCTTGTTTTTAAGTGCTTTGGCAATGCTCTCGGTATTTTCTTGTATAAGGCTAGTGGAGGTTACTGCAATGCCAAGTGGTGTATTTATTTCATGGGCTACGCCGGCAATAAGCTTACCAAGTGAAGCCATTTTTTCCGATTGAATCAATTGTTGTTGTGTCTCTTCTAAGTGAGCTAATGTGACACTTAGCTTGTGAGTAGTTTTCTTATTCTTCCAAAATAACCCGACAACCAAGATCAAGGCTAATGCGGTTAGAATAATTAAGATACTGGTAATGGTAATCGTTGTTTTTTGCTTAACTATGGTTTGTTGTTGCTCGGCTATGGCATCATCTTGCACGTTTAGAGCTTGTTGTTGGCTGGTGATGCTTAGCTGCTGTTGTTCTAATATTTGTTTATTTTTTTTAATTAAACTGGCCATTTGCTGATTTTCTAACACTTTTTCAGCTACTTCCTGCTTCTTCTCTGAAATTGCTTTAGTTTGTTCACTATAATTTTGATTGGCTTTGCTTAGCTGTAAAAGAATGTGTGTAAGTTCTTGCTCTTTTTTCTGTAGCGCTAATCTATGCTCTTGCTCTTTGGTAATCAGATCTGTCATTGCTTGCTGGTGTTGGTTAATTTCTTCAATACTATTTTGTAAATCATCATTAAGCTTAGTGAGTTGTCGATTACTTGCTTCGATTTTAGCTTGTTGAATCGCGAGTTCGGCATTGAGATTTGATTCTCTTTCTCTTGTTAATTGCATTGCCTGTTCAGTTTCACGATAAAGTGATGCGATATCTAATTCTGTACCACCGAGTAATAATAATTGGGCAGATATTTGAAGTTTCTCGTAGACAATATTGGATTTATTGATTTCAAATGAAATGGCGTTAGCATTTTCACTGTCGATAAGGTTGATCATAGCATTGTGTTTATCAGCGCTATTGTCGGTCACGAGTAAGGTATTAGAGCCGCGAACTTGAGATGCTAATTGATTAAGGTTTTGGTTAAAGTTACTAGGAATGTAGAGTAAGTCAGCTGCTTTGCCTTGAAATAAATTGCTAATCAATATGACTTTAATGTCTTTACCTTTAACTTGTTTGTTATTTAATGATCGTACTAATAAGGCATTGAAGGCCGTATCTTGATATATGGCGACAACAAATTGATTCTTTTTATTTTCCTCTGGCCAGGTAATGTGTTTTAAAAAATTATATAAATAAGCCGCTTTAATTTGTGATTTGCTTAATTGTTGGCTGGAGGCGGTATGAGTGAATAATAATGCGATCGACACGCAAAGTATTAGTAATGACGATTGCAACCATACCTTTATCATTAACAAAAACCCTACGCACTTAAATTAACTTATATTTTAGTCTATAAAACATCAAAAGGTTTAATAGTCAATATATATCAAAAAATTAACTGAAAAGGCTGAGAGCATATTGCCGACTATGGTATAAACTCTATATCATTGGACTTACTGAGTTTTTAACCTAAGAGTTACTTTATGAATCCTGCTGGCACCTCTGTGCAACATCCACAATTATGTTCAGTAACCTTGCTTGGTAACTTAGTTGCTAAGCCAGATATTCGTTATCGTGCCAACCCAGTGTCAGCAATTACCGAAATAACATTAGCAACGACAAGTAAGTGGCTCGATAAAAAGAGCAATCAATATAAGGAATGGACAAGCTTTCATCATATAAAAGTAGAAGGGGTACTTGTTGAACAAGCGCTTATGCAGGCAGAAAAAGGAGATGTTATTTTAGTTCAAGGATATTTGAGTCATATTAAATCAAATAGCGCTAACAAAGATAATCATCCAGCGATCGTTCATGCGAATTTTATTCAGAAGTTTTCTAAAGGCTACACACAAAGTATTAATCAAATTCATTGTAGTGGTCATGTATTGTCTAAGCCGCAACTTATCACTACTGCAAATAATAAAAAAATGGTGCAGATGAATATTGCTATTAATCAACATATTTATGTCATTGAAAAGCAGAGTTGGCAAACTATTGCTCTAGAGCGTGAACTACATGTATGGGGGAAGCAAGCACAAGCACTAGAAGAAAAGGTTAGCGTAGGTGATAACGTGGTTGTAGAGGGGAAGTTAAGCTATTTAGCCACCGCGGATAAAGCTCAGTTTATTGAAGCTAAGTCTGTGCATTTGCTAAATAATTAATAATTCATTATAAGTAAATGAGCTAATAAAGTCTTTATTACCTGAATAAGCGGTTTAAAGTCACTTGAGTATATTTATAGATAAAGTATTATTTGTTTTATAAACTAGGGTGTTAGGTATATTTCATGGACAAAATATCTCGTTATGGCAATAAATTTTAGAAACCAATATGTAAAGCAGAAGCTGTCATTAGTTACTTATTGGTTAGTAGCTTTATTTACGCTTGCCTCTGGAACGCTGCAAGCAAATAGTAACAGTTATCAAATTGAAGAAATCTCTCAATTAGGCCATCATCAAATTAGTGATAAAGATTGGCAGCAAATTATTGCCAACCCAAGTAATAAAGAGCAGTTTTTTGTTATTAACAGCTCAGGCCAACTCTATTTATTAGAAGATATTATTGCTGAAACCCCTTTATTAGACATTAATAGCACACGAAAAGAAAATAATGGGCAAGAAGAACCGGCTCCTATCTATAAATTAACAGCTATCGCACTTCATCCTAATTTTTCATTACGTGATCAAAAAGGATACAGTACTTTTTATACTGCGCACCTTGAAACCACTAACAAGAAAAGTCGCACTAAACGTATTCAAGAGCGCTCTAGTGATTTGACGTTGACACTTGATGCCGTGATCACCGAATGGAAGTTTACTTCAGCTGCTCATAAAAAAGTGGATATTAGCAGTGCCCGAGAAGTATTAAGAATAGGGGTACCTGACGAGAGCTTTGTGATTGAGCAAATGTCTTTTAATCCAGCAACAAAATCATGGAATGACGATTTTGGTCTACTGTATATCAGCTTAACTGGTGATAAAAAATGGCAAAAGCCGTTATATTCTGGAGTTATTTTACGGATTAACCCAAATAAATTTGGCTTACGTAGTTTTACGGTTCCCAATAGCAATCCTTTTTTAAAAGATAGCCAAATTAAAGACTCAATATATTTATTAGGTGGACAAAGTATTCAGCAATTTATCTGGCCAGATAAAAACAGCGAAAAGCTACTTATTGTTCACAGATACAATCAACAAACATTGTTGTCCTTAACCACAGGGCGTGATGATTGGCGAGTAATGGCTCCTAAAAAGATATTGCACCAAAGTAAAGGCGCTATCAATGATGTGGTTATGTACAGAGGTCGTAATTTACCTTATTTAAGAAATAAGTTATTGCTACTTAGTTTTAAAGAGCAAAATTGGCAAATTGAATCTTTAATGTTTAATCGCTCAGTGATTCTTAGTGAAAATAAAGTCCATACCCCACGATTAGAATGGCAGTTTACCCATCGTTTATCGACGAATAGTACGCCTAGCTTGGCAGTTAACTTTTATGATGAAATTATTGTGCTAGAAAACAATGAAAACCTTCTTTTTCGTTTGTCACAAGATAATGTCGAAGTCACAGAAAATGTAGCTCCAGAAATCGATGAAAACTCTCAAGCAGGTATTAGTTTTATTGTGTTGTTGTTTTCTGGTGTTGCCGCTGCTGCTATATATTACCTTTTTAAAGTGAATAAGTTTTCAGCAAAAAAATTAGTAAGACAACAATATGCTCATCTTGAAATAAGCGAGTCGGAGCAGCAAATCGGTTTATATTACCGTCATGAGCGTAGCGCTGATACCATTCTTGATATCGTAGATATAGCCAGTAGTGAAGTATTGCTTAATGAACACGCAATTAATTGCATTAATGACGGTGAGGGACATGGATTTAGTAATGATAAAGAGCAGGATATGCGTGATCTTTTTCATAAAGAACATATAGATAAAATGGTTGATGGTAAAATAAGACAAATTACTTTGAGGCTAACAACCAAGGAAGATAAATCTTATCTTGTTTGCTTGTATATGCGCAAGGGCAGTAATCGTATCACTAAGAAAAGCTACTTTAATGTTGTTGATGAGCTTATTAACTGGTGCTGGTTAATTGCCCATAACATCAATATAAATGAAACTGGTGAGCGAAAAGCCAAGCCAATTATTAAGGCGGCAACAGTAGAAGAGCAAATGTTAGAGAAAGAGAAAAATGCTACGCCACTGCATAATCAAGCTGCCGCTATACGCCCAGTCAAAAATACCACTATAAGCCCAAAACCTAAAACAGTTATCGCTGAAAACCCAACCACAGAAGTTACAACTGAAGAGCCTTCTAAAGTCATACCGGCAACTAAAAATGAGGTTAGTGAGAACAAAAGCACTAATAGCACCATAGATACAGAATTGGTGAATGCCTTGGAAAAATTGGTGAACTTAAAGCAGCAAGGTTTTTTATCAGCGGATGAATTTGCTAAGGCAAAAGAAAAGTTATTACAAAATTTGTTTGATAAGCAATAAATCAGATTTTAAAACAAATAAAAAGCCGTCAATAATGTTGACGGCTTTTTAATGATATTATCTCAACAAGGTTGAGTAACGGTTATTTCAACGTTAACAAATAAGCCACTAAATCTTGATAATCTTGTTCAAAATTATCTTTATCTAATTCCTGAGTGTTAATGCGGTATTTACCATTAACAATCACTGCTGGAACACCTGTAATTGCACGTTTTTGAGACATTGTTACTTGATGCTTTTTCATTGATTTAGCTTTACTATTAACACTAAAGCTTTTCATTAATTTATCAAATTTCTCACCGTCTGCACCGTTAAGCACGAAAATATTACGAATATCTTTTTCAGAAGTAATCGCAGCACGTTGTACGTGGATATATTTAAAAACCGCGTTAATTAACTGCTTATCCATACCTAGTTGCTCAGCAACTACTACTGATTTAGTTAGCATACCTTGAATTTCAGGTGAAGCTGCGCGAAGAAAATCGACATGGTTACGTTCGAAGCTAACACCTTCTGGAAGGTTCTTTTTGACACTTTCCATAAAAGGTTCAAAGCGGAAACAATGAGGGCAATAAAATGAGAAATACTCACGCACTTCCGCTTTATTTGAGGCAGTTTCACTGACTTGTGTGTATTGCTTACCTTCGGTGTATTTTGCTGCATAAGCACTGGTTGAAAATGCCGTCAAAATTAAAAATAACACCATAAAGTGTTGCTGTACTGTTCTCATTATAATTTCCTATATTTACTAAAATATTCATTATACCGGTAATAAACTTAACGGTGGCTGTTGTAAAGCTGACATCTGCTCTTTGAGCATTAAAATTTGCTGTTCCCAATATTTTTCGGTATTAAACCACGGAAAATTTTGTGGAAATGCTGGATCTTGCCAGCGTTTACATAACCAAGCCATATAGTTAACTACGCGCATGGTTCTTAATGATTCTATCAAAACTAACTGGCTAGATTCAAATGAAAAGAACTCTTCATAACCCATTAGTAAGGTATCAATTTGTAACAATTGTTGTTGTCTATCACCAGAGAGCATCATCCATAAATCTTGAATGGCAGGGCCGGTACGACAATCATCAAGATCGACAAAATGAGGTCCTTCATCACGCCATAAGATATTACCTGCATGACAGTCACCATGTAGGCGGATTTGCTGTGTAGGTTGGTATTGTTTAGCCGCAACGTCAATCACTTGCTCTAGAATGGTAAAAAAGGGTTTGTGTAATACTTGCGGGACAAAATTACTGCTAGCAATAGTGTCTTGAGCTTGATACAGCAATTCATCAACATTAAAGCTAGGTCTGTGTTGAAAGGATTTTTGCGCAGAAACTGCGTGAATCCGCCCGACAAATCGCCCCATCCACTCAAGTTGGTCTAAATTATCTACCTCAAATATTCGACCACCACGACAAGGAAATACCGCAAAATGATAACCTTTATGTTCAAACAGGCTTTGACCATTTCTTTTTAGCGGCGCAACAATAGGGAGTTCTCTTTCATCTAATTCAAAGGAAAACTCATGTTCTTCAATTATTTGTTTTAATTGCCATCGTTGTGGTCGATAAAATTTAGTGACATATTTTATTAAATTCTCGTCATGGAATTGATATACACGATTCTCATAACTATTAAGCGGTAAAAGCCCGCTATCGACAGTAAAACCGGCACTTTCTAAGCCATCAATGATGGTATCGGGTGAAAGTGCTTTAAAATCAAAATTTGCCATTAATTACTACTTTTATCATCTTGATTATCGCTTATTAAAGAAGCGACTTTCATGCTCAATTTTAACATCATCTTTTGGTGAAACTTGTTCAACGGTAAAGGTAATGTCTGTCATATAGCCTTGAAGTTCATACGGGTCTACTGAAATACTAATAGGTAGAGTATAGACAGTCGCCGCTTCAACAAATACTTCTTGCTTACCATGCCATTTAGTATTCTCAATGCCCCTTACTGATAACTTATAGGTGTTATCGGTTTGTGACATATTAAGAATTTTTAAAGTGAAAACATTTTCTATTTCACCATTGAAATTCTCTTTTGCTAGCTCAGTTCTATCACGAATGATGTCTAATGATAAAGGTATACGATTCACTACCTCTAAAATGAGTAACGAACTCATAATGACGAGTACCACAGCGTAGCCAATTAACTTGGAACGAATTAAATGTACTTTTTTACCTTCAAGATCATGCTCTGTGGTGTAGCTTATTAAACCTTGATCGTATTTCATTTTTGACATAACGCTTGAGCAAGCATCAACACACGAACCACAATTAATACACTCGTACTGTAAACCATTACGAATATCTATGCCTGTCGGACACACTTCAACACATAAATTGCAATCTATGCAGTCGCCTAATCCTAACTCTTTAGGATCTTGTTTTCGACCTCGAGCACCTCGGCTTTCACCTCGCTCATTATTATAGGCAACAGTCAAAGTATCTTTATCAAACATTGCCGACTGAAATCGTGCATAGGGGCACATATGTAAACAAACAGTTTCACGCATCCAACCGGCATTGCCGTATGTCGCAAAGGTAAAAAACGCTAAAATAATGGCCATGGTTATCGTCGTATTAAAAGTAAATACATTGACGAAAAGCTCACTCATTGGCGAAAAATAACCGGCGAAAGTCATGGCAGTAAAGAGAGAAAAGAGTAACCAACTCGTATGTTTAAGCGTTTTCTTCCACAGCTTTTTGCCATTCATTTTTTGTTGGTCTAACTTTCTACGTTGATTGGCCGTCCCTTCAATTTTTTCTTCAAACCAGATGAATATAAAGGTCCAAACTGTTTGTGGGCACATGTAGCCGCACCATACTCGGCCTAAGAAGGTGGTGACGAAAAAGAGTAAAAAGGCACCAAAAATAAAAATCCAAGCGAGTAAGGTGAGATCTTGCGGCCATAAAGTCAGGCTCCATAACGTAAAACGTTGCTCACTAATATCAAATAACACCGCTTGATGACCGTTATATTGCAGCCAAGGCAATAAGGCAAAAAAAGCGAAGTAAACCAAGTTCATACGTTGTCTTAGTTTTTGGAAAAAACCTGAGTTTTTACGAACATATATTTGATCACCCGGTTTATAACGCTCATGTTTGTTTTTAGCAGGATGAATCTTGACGTTTTTAATAGGAATTTTGTTCTTTGTTGCTAAGGGGGCTTTTTCTTCGGGTCTCACGAGAAATCCTTGTAGACAAAATTGGTACTAGTATAAGAAATAGTATAAGAAAATGGTTTATGCTATTGTATCCAATAATAATAATAACATAGATTAGCGCATATAATTATACGGCATAATATGAAAAATTTATTGATCTTAATCGTTGCTGCTGCAGTATTTTTACATTTCTATCCCCAGCCTGAAGTTACTAAATTTTATAATGAACAAAAACAAGCATTGTTAGATGGCTTTAGTGAATTTAGCGATACGAAAGTGCGTTTAAAAGCAGATAAAATCTTTATTGATTTACAGTCTGAATTATCTAACTTTTCTACAGAAGAAATTACATCTTTAAAAGAAATCACTTCTTCTAGAACGAATGTTAAAGAGTTTTATCAAAGTTATTGTAAAGAAAAAGCATCTAGTATCACTTTCCACCCAACGAACCAAGCAAGTGTCTGTAAAACAATTAGCCAATATGAAAATATGCTTTAGCGAGACAGCTTAACTAGTAATTTTGCAAATTGATTAGCACTTGTCTGCTCATGTTTATGCTTACCATTTACCACTACCCAACTGCCATTAACCATCACATCTCGGATGGTATTCTCACGGCTAGCAAAAATCACACTGTCTAGTAAATGTTGGTTATTATTAGCATACAAGCTAGTTTGTTGAGAGTTTAAAACAATAAAATCAGCTTGTTTCCCCACGGCTAAATAACCTGTGTTTGAGCTGGTACTTTGTGCGCCACCCATCGCTGCTTTTTGCCAGAGGTTTTGTCCCACTGAAGGAGTATCTGCAGACGCTAATATCGCTCTTTGTTGCTTAGTCAAGCGTTGAGCATATTCTAACCAGCGCAATTCCTCTATGGGATTAACAGAGATATGACTATCAGAGCCAATAGCGAAATTACCATTTAATGATAAAAACTCTGTGGTAGGAAAAACTCCATCACCTAAATTAGCTTCTGTAGTCGGGCATATGCCAGCGATTGCTTGCGTATCAATTATCGCTTGTTGCTCTTGCTCGTTAATATGGGTTGCGTGAATTAAACACCAGTGTTTATCTATAGTAATATTATCGGTAAGCCATTGAACCGGACGTTTGCCATAATGCTTAAGACAATCATCTACTTCTTGCTGCTGTTCACTAATATGTATATGAATTGGCGCTTTATCATCGAGTGAGCGCAAATGACTAGCAGCCTGCTCAATTGCATCTTTGTCTACCGCACGTAAAGAATGTGGAGCTATACCAACATTGCTATTGGAAAATTGACTTGATAATTCAAAACAGTCACTGACTAGTTGGTTAAACTGTGTGGTTGAGTTGATAAAGCGTTGTTGACCTTCATTAGGCGGTAACTTACCAAAACCAGAGTATTGATATAATACAGGTAACAAAGTTAAACCAATACCAGACTCTTTTGCCGCAGAGAAAACTGCCTGTGCCATAGTGGCTAAAGGCTTTGTTCCTTGCTCGGGAGATTGTGAATTATTTGAGTAAAGCTTGCCACCAATATCATGATGTAAATAATGAAATTCGGCGACTCTTGTGTAGCCCATTTTGAGCATCTCTATATACAAATATTTAGCAATAACTTGCGCATCACTAGCCGTTAATTGCGCTAAAAATTTGTACATTACTTTGCGCCAAGTCCAGAAGCTATCCTGTCCTTCACTGCCTTGTTCGCTAAACCCTGCAAAGGCACGTTGAAATGCATGTGAATGGCAATTTACCATGCCTGGTATAACGGTGCCTGAAATAACTTCAGCGTTATTTTCTTTGCCATCAGTAATATTGGTAATAATACCGCGGGTAACTGTTAAAGTTTTATCAGTTTCCCAGCCACTTTCTAATAATATGTTTTCAACGTAATATTTCATTTTTATCAACTTATTCTGTTTCGGTGAAATCAATTAAACATTGAACGAAGCTTTGTAATTGTATTTTTACTTTTGCGGCTTTTTGCTCATTATATTGGTTACTTGATTCATCCATATAGGTTTGTTGAGATAGCTCAAGTTGTATAGCATGAATATTATTTTCTGGGTTACCATATGCACGTGTGATATAGCCTCCCTTAAATCTACCGTTAAAAACACTTGTATAAGGTTTAAGGTTTATGGCTTTAATGCTTGTTAGTAATTGCTCGTCACAACTGACACCATCGGCACTACCAAAATTGAAATCAGGCAAAGTGCCAGAAAAAAAACGGGGTACTTGAGATAAAATTGAGTGGGCATCCAATAGAACAACTTTGCTATATTGGCGCTTTAATTGCGCTAATGTTGATGCGATAACTTGATGATAGGGTTGCCAATATTTTTCAATTCTATCTTGTATTTCTTGATCATTGGGAAGTTGCCCAGCTTGATAAAGGGGCTGTGAGCTAAAAGTACTTGTGGGGCAAAGTTCAGTGTTGTCTGCTCCAGTATACAAAGACTTACCCGTTGGGTTTCTATTTAAATCAATAACATAACGGCTGTACTTGGGAGTTAAAATGTATGCTCCTAAGGTATTGGCAAAATCATACAGTCTGTCCATATACCAGTCAGTATCGGCAACATCCAATGCGCAATCTGTCATGGTATTGGCTATGGCTTTTGGTATTAATTGGCCGTTATGAGGCATGCTGATTAACACACCAACTCTACCTGTAGTTAACTGATAACTCGAATCCATCATTAGCTCTTTATTGATTAATTAGTATGACGCTCAACTTGTATTTAGTTGTATATACAAGTTGAGCGCTTAATTTATCACGCCAAGCTATCGATAAGCAAATCTTTTAGTTTTAACTATTTCACTAACTGTGCAGCTTTTAAAAGCAAGTCTTCATGCAAACGAACTTTATAATTAGTATTAACGTAATTAAACTGAACCAATCCTTGATCATCAATAACATAAATTGCTGGAACAGGTAGCACTAATCTCTCTTCCCCTGCCGCATTAGGCTGTAAAGGGTTATTAAGACTCATTGCTGCTAGATATCTCTCAGTAACCTGTTGGCTAGTAAAAAAAGCTAAACCAAATGCTTGGCTAGTGACTGAATTAAAATCAGCCAGCAATTGATAGTTTAGCTCATGTTTACCAATACTTTTTTGTAGGTCTTGTGCACTGTCGGTTGAAATTCCGATAAGTTGGAAGCCAAGCGCTTTTAATTTAGGTTCAATTTTTTTCAGCTGTCCCATTTGTGTATTACAAAAAGGGCACCAACCACCGCGATAAAAAAATAGAATTGTTTTCTTATTATCTAGTACTGTTTGCAATGAGGTAGTTTTACCTGCCAAGGTTGTTACCTCGACAGTAGGAACATATTGACCATTAAGTAGTGGAGATACTTGCTCTGCTGATTCAGCAATGGTTTTAGTTGCTTCTGACATATTTTCTGCTAATACTTCAATGTTAGTAAACAAACAGATTATGGTTATTAATAAGCTTTTCTTGGTAAAGAGCACGACAATTCCTCATGTGAATTTAATTAAAAGTGTTAAGCGATAAAATGCTTCCCAAGTAAAGACCCGATAAAGTAAAAACAATTTCAATTTATGTAGTATTCAATACATTGATTAGTTTTTTAGATTAAGACGTACTATTTAAATCATTTTAATTGTTTGCATATTTATTTAATAATGGCTTTACTAGTTTGAAGAACTGAATTTAACCTTAAAAAGGAATCGCTATGTCTATTAAATTTGAGAATAAAGAAGGTCAACAAGTACCTGCAACTACTTTTCCAATTCGTGTGAATGATGAATGGGCCAAACGTGATACACGGGAGATCTTTGCAGGAAAAACTGTTGTGGTTTTTTCTTTACCTGGTGCGTTTACACCGACTTGCTCTTCATCACATTTACCACGATATAACGAATTAGCAGCTAAGCTTGCTGAAAATGGCGTTGATGAAATACTTTGTGTATCAGTCAATGATACCTTTGTGATGAACGCATGGGCTGCCGATCAAAATGCTGAAAATATAAGCTTTATTCCTGACGGTAATGGTGATTTCACTGAAGGTATGGGCTTATTGGTTGATAAGTCAGAAATAGGTTTTGGCAAGAGAAGCTGGCGTTATTCTATGCTAGTTAAAGATGGCGTTATTGAAAAAATGTTCATTGAGCCAGATTTAACAGGCGACCCATTTGAGGTGTCGGATGCTGATACCATGCTTGCTTATATTAACCCAGAGGCAGTTCAATCAGCGGTAGTTACAGTATTTACTAAACCGGGCTGTCCACATTGTGCTCGTGCAAAAGCCTTACTTGCAAAACAAGGGCTGCAATATGAAGAGTTAACCTTAGGTGAGGAAATCAGTATTTCAGCAATGCGCGCCATTACCAGTGCTGATACCGTACCGCAGATCTTTATTAATGGTAAGCATATTGGTGGTGCTGATGATCTAGAGCAACACTTTGCCTAGTATTGTAAAGTAAGCCACTACTCAGTAATTGTTAGAATGAAATGGGCGGTCACCTTTAAAGTTTTGAAGGTAGGCTGCCTTTTTTGTTATAATCAAGCAATCGCACTTTCATTGATCAAATTTCATGGATAATCAGCCTTATAACCCATTACATGGTGTAACGTTAAAGACTATCGTAACCGAATTGGAAGCATATTTTGGTTTTGAATACTTAGGTGGGCAAATTAATATTAACTGTTTCACTAAAGACCCGAGTATTAAGTCCAGCTTAAAATTTCTTAGAAAAACCCCATGGGCTAGAGAGAAAGTTGAGCAGTTATATATTAAAAACAAGCACCGCTTATCTAATCAATAGAGCGAAACTCATAGCATTATAGCCAGATAAGCTATTAAACTGCTGGCGTTTTAGTTCAATATCACCAATGATGATACTTCAAATTTACCGGAATACATTTCATGACTACACCTAACCACTATATACTCACTTGGCAGTGTCCAGATAACACTGGCGTTTTAGCAAAAGTATCGCAAAGCTTATTTGAGCATGGCGCATTTATTACTGAAACATCACAATATAGTGACCCTTACAGCGAAACATTTTTCTCACGTATTGCTTTTGATGATCGCAATTTAACGGTATCAGCTAGTGAATTTGTTGATGCTTTAAATGAATTAGCTACTCCTCTACATATGAAATACCAGCTACGTAATAAAGAAGACGTACCTAATGTGGTTATTGCTGTCTCTAAAGATGATCACTGCTTAGTGTCATTACTGACAAAGTGGAAGTCAGGTGTACTGCCAATTAATGTTGTTGCCGTTATCTCAAACCACCAAGATTGCAAATCATTAACTGACTGGCATGGTGTACCATTTAAGCATTTACCGATAACCGCAGACACTAAACCACAACAAGAAGCACAAATACTGGCATTAATGGATGATGTTGATGCTGATTTACTTGTACTGGCTAGGTACATGCAAATTTTGTCAGATGATATGTGTCAAAAACTTGCAGGGCGAGCAATCAATATTCATCATTCTTTTTTACCTAGCTTTAAAGGTGCAAAACCTTACCACCAAGCTCATGCACGTGGTGTTAAAGTTATTGGCGCAACAGCACATTATGTTACGGCGAACCTTGATGAAGGGCCGATTATCGTGCAAGAAGTTAAGCCAATTAATCATACATACACTATCGAAAAAATGGTACATGCTGGTCATGATTTAGAAGCGACAGCTTTAAGTCATGCGGTACGCTTTCACGCAGAACAACGAGTTTGCTTGAATGGTGACAAAACGGTTATTTTGGCGTAAACACTCTTAAAGCTTAAGTATTTTTAATGTTTGTAAATATAGCTATACATTCAGCTGTAGTGATTTACTGACGTTATTAGCTGGGTTAAATGCAGGCAAAATTAGTGAACTTTGCTAAGGTATGATTACAATTAGCTCATACCTTAAAAGCATGAGATGTACTAACCATGATCACGATTGAAAAAATTCACCACGTTGCCTATCGATGTATAGATGCAAAAGAAACCACTGATTGGTACAAAGATAAGCTAAATATGGATTTGGTATTGGCTATTGCTGAAGATGAAGTTCCTTCGACTAAAGCCCCTGATCCTTATATGCATATTTTTCTTGATGCCGGTAACGAAAATGTTTTAGCTTTTTTTGAAATTCCAAATTCACCGGATATGGGGCGAGATGAGAATACTCCTGCGTGGGTGCAACATCTCGCGATGCGAGTCGCTAATGTTGAGGCATTAGTTTCGGCAAAAGATGAGCTGCAAAGTAAGGGCGTTGAAGTGTTGGGCCCGGTTAATCATGGAGTCTTCAAATCTATTTACTTCTTTGATCCTAATGGACATCGTCTAGAGCTTGCCGCGAATACTGGCACTGCTGCACAATATAAAGAACTCAATGACGTTGGTTATGCCATGGTGGAAGAGTGGTCAAAGACTAAACGTGCACCACGACATGCAGCATGGTTACACGAACAAGATTAGCGCTTGTCGACAATTTAATTACTTTTTAGTGCTTAATGGCGTAAAATAACGCTATTAGTCGCTAAAAAGTATCAAACACATGTCTCGTACAAAAAAATCTAGAAAACCAGCCACAGCTCCAAAAGCTAAACCAAAGTTAAGTAAAGAAGCTTTAGCGAATGTTGAAAAACGAATCCGTAAAAAAACTGGGAAAAAGCCTGGAAACCGTCAACAGGAAGCACAGCCTATTCAAGATAATGCTTCTGCAAACCAGCCAAAAAAAGACCCTCGTATAGGTAGCAAGAAGCCTATAGCGTTAGGTGGTTCTGCGAGTAAAATCGAAACTAAAACAACTAAGACTAAAGCAAAACATACTGCTGAAGAAAAAAATATCGCAGCAATACGATATGTTGAGTCAGAGTCAATTGATACGGAAGATTATGCTCAAGAGCTCGAAGCCATTGAAGCGGATGAAAAGTTACAAGCTATTTTAATTAAGCAAGATGATGACGTTGAATTATCAGAGCAAGAAGTTAATTACTTTAATACCATGATGGAGAGACATCAGCAGTTAACTGAGCAGTTGGGGTTTGATGAAGAAGATAGCGACGAAACAGTAACAAGTAAAAGCTCAGAAGAAGATTTATGGGATAAACTTGATAACGCTAGCGATGACTTTTCGGAATTTGAATAAGGCTGAGAAATGAGTGATTTTTGGCTTTATGCGCTAGTGTTGGCGGTATTAATTATCGCAGCCTTAGCTTTTTATGCTGGCAAGTTGTTGCGTCAACTTGCACAGCAAAAGCAAAAACAGCAGCAAGATGAAGCGGCAAAACAAAAAGCATTGGCAGGTCATGACCATAAAGTACTAGCCAGTGTTTTATTAATAACGCGAGCGATGAAAGAAGAGCAGTGTGATTTTAGTGAGGGGTGCTGGCGCTTATCGGTGTTGCTTGATTCATTAAAAACTAGCAGTGAGCTAGAATCGCAATTCCCTGCTATATTTAAGTTATACAACGAGATAAAACATCTTACTATTCTTGATGAGCGTAAAGAGTTGTCTAAACAGCAACGCATGAAGGAAGATATGCAGCGCATGAAGGTAGAATCTGAGCTTCATGAACAAATCGTGAAAGATCTTGATCTACTTCAACAATATACTACTGAAAGAATGGCTATACTAAGTACATCTTCGTAATGCATCTCTAAGTCACTTTCTCGAGATGCTATTTTGTTTTGAGGTAATGACTATGACCGAGCAATTAAAATCACAATTTACACAACGTATTATTGAGCTTCAACATCGTATTAGCTCTATTCATAAAGACTTTGCCGGTGGTCGTGATTCTGATTGGGCAGAGCAGGCGGGAGAGCGTGAAAATGATGAAGTACTCAACGCTTTAGAGTCAGAAGCCAAAATTGAAATTCAACATTTAGCCAATGCCATTACCCGCATGGAAAATGGTAATTATGGTGTTTGTCAGGCTTGTGGCGATGAAATAAGCCAACAACGTTTACAGGTTCAGCCAGCTGCTGATAGATGCATACAATGTGCTGAATAGCATAGAAATGATTGTTTAGCTTGGTGTAATGAACGACTCGCCAAACGGAATTGTTTGTCACGATTGAAGTATTAGCGCAATTTACGTGCAGAGCTTGAGCTTGATCAATAATTGCTGGCGATAATTACGTATAATCTCCGCTAATAGTTAAATTAGTGGTAATAATCATGCAAGCTAGTCAATTTTTCGATCCTCAGTTACTCAGTAAATATAATACTAGTGGCCCTCGATACACTTCGTATCCTACCGCGTTAGAGTTCCATGATGATTTTAACCATGATGATTTAATTCAGGCAGTAAGTGATTCCCCTAATCGTGAATTATCTTTATATGTCCACATTCCTTTTTGTCATACGCTTTGTTACTACTGTGGTTGTAATAAGGTTGTTACTCGCCACAGAGATAAAGCCGATATTTACCTTGAATACTTAGCACAAGAAATTGCTTCTCAAGCACCATTGTTTACCGATTATAAAGTGAAGCAATTACATTGGGGCGGAGGCACGCCGAGTTTTTTAACACATAAACAAATCACGACTTTAGTGGCTCTATTAAAAGAGAAATTTGATTTTTCTGATGATTTGGAAATGAGCATTGAAATTGATCCAAGAGAAATTGAGTTGGATTTAGCCGAGCATTTATTTTCTTTAGGCTTTAATCGCTTAAGTCTCGGGGTACAAGACTTAGATTTAAAAGTACAAGAAGCAATAAACCGTGTGCAATCAACTCAATTTATTGGCGACTTTATTGGCCATGCCAAGCAAGTTGGCTTCAAGTCTATTAATATTGATTTAATTTATGGATTACCACATCAAACCATTGAAACCTTTACTAAAACATTAGATAAAGCCCATGAATGGGATGTTGATCGTATTTCGTTATTTAGTTATGCACATTTACCAAGTCGTTTTGCTGCGCAGCGTAAGTTGCGTGATGAATGGTTGCCTAATGTAAAGCAAAAGTTCGCCTTGATGAAGCTAGCGATTGAAACCCTATGTAATTATGGCTATGACTTTATCGGTATGGATCACTTTGCCAAGCCTAATGATGAACTGGCACTGGCTCAAGGCAATGGCTCGTTACATAGAAACTTTCAAGGCTACACTACTAAAGGTGGTTGTGACTTGCTTGGTTTAGGGGTGTCTTCTATTAGCGCTATCGGCAATAATTTTAGTCAAAATATTAAAGATTTGAAAGCGTACTATCAAAGTATTGATAACCAACAACATGCACAAGAACGTGGCGTGAGTTTGTCACAAGACGATATAATTCGTGGTGACGTTATTCAAGAGTTAATGTGCAATTTATATCTGGATAAAAATGCCATCAACGAAAAGTACGCTATCAATTTTGATGAATATTTTAGTGAAGATTTACCCTTGCTAGATGGCTTTATTGGTGATGGTTTAGTCATAAATACTGCTGATAGCATTGAGGTTAATCAGAAAGCCCGATTACTTATTCGTATTATTTGCATGAGCTTTGATGCGTACATGAAAAAGCACATAAACCAGCAAAGGTTTTCACGAGTCATCTAATTTTTAATCAAGAACACCAAGGCTGAATTGACACCCAGCACTAGAAAATATCAATTCAGTTCCTTTATCAGTGCTAATTTCTTTGGCGAGATCTATCCACTGATAATAAACATTACGATGAACTTTAGCGACTAAATTTCGGCGCACGGTAATATAGAGTTCACCTTGCTCACTAATATGCAATTGATGATCATTATCGAGTACAAACTCATCTTCTAAGTTGGTGCTTACTATCATTGTTGACATTTCTTCACTTGACCAATGCCATTGGGTAAGTACAAAAGGAGCATCCTCAACCCTAATTTTTATTTTCTCTACTGGGGTGACTAAGAAATACTCATCAGACTCTTTTTTAAGGACAGATGCGAGTAGTTGTACTAAGGAGGGACGTTTGAAGATACTGCCATCATAAAACCAATCACCGTTTGCTTTAATGACTAGATCCATTTCACCACAATAATCAGGATCCCATAGCTCTACCGGTGGAATTTTTTTGCCCTGTTTTTTGATTTCTGCAGAAATTTTTTCTAAGGACATAATTTAACCTATTGGTAATTAAATGAAATATTGATAAAAGTATAACCAGACTAGTATTATATAGCTTTTGGTTATTATGCCAATGAAATAGTGTTTACCCTTATTCATTAGTATAGACAAAGGACACCATGCAATGGAAGTTGCTAACTTAACATTTGAATTACTCGCATTTTTATTCATTATTGCTATTGTCGCGGGTCTAATTGATACGCTTGCCGGAGGTGGTGGTTTACTTTCATTACCAGCTTTAATAGTTGCTGGCATACCACCGCTTGCTGCATTAGGAACTAATAAGCTACAAGGTAGTATGGGTACTGCCACCGCCACATTTTTAATGTTTAAAAATAGGCGTATTAGTAGTAAAGAATGCAAACCATTAATGAAAGCTGCATTTATTGGAGCCGTGTTGGGAGCAATCGGTGTGCAGTTTATCAATATCGATATCCTCTCATTTGTTATCCCAATGGTTTTATTATTTATTATTATCTATTTTGTTGCCTCACCATTGATGAAAAAACGTCCAAACAATCAAGGGTTTTTTAGTCGTCAATATAAAAAGATAACCGTTCCTGTGATAGGTATTTACGATGGTATGTTCGGCCCTGGAACAGGCTCGTTTTTTGCGCTTGCAGGGGTTTCGTGTCAAGGGCATGATCTGATTAAATCGACAGCTATCGCTAAATCATTAAATTTCTCCACTAATATTGCTTCATTAATTATTTTTATTGCAGCAGGGCATATTGCTTGGGTAATAGGCCTAATCATGATGTTAGGACAAGCAATTGGTGCCTATTTTGGCTCACATTTTCTTTATAAAATTAAGCCTGTGTATCTACGCATTATTGTGGTGGTTATGAGTACTAGTATGCTTGTTAAGTATAGTTATTCTATGGGATGGTTTACTTAGTGCGAAAGGGAAGTGAGAAGGGGAGCAACTTAGAGCTGTTAACAGGGTTTTATTACTATTTTCTGACTATAATCATAGCTAATAAGCTTGTATTAATATGTGTATTTTTTATATAGAATGAATTTAGAATTAACTATTGAAACCTACTTTAAAGGATTATGCTGTGTTTAGTTTCAAAAAAGTAATCTCGTTGTGCTTTCTGTGTGTCCCCGCAGCTATTTTTGCTGCGGATTTTGAAAAGCTTAATAATAAAAATGTCAGCATGTTCAATAGGGTTTTGACTGTTGAAAAAGCAAATAAAAATAGTGTAAGCCTAAACCAGCAAGCGGAAGCAGATCCTTTAGCATTAGTGGATACTAGCTTACGTAGCATGATTAACCTCAATAACGCCTACCAGTTTAAAACGGCGAAAGTTATTTCACCTTTAGCTGATGAAAAACATGTCCGTTATCAGCAATACTTTAATGATATTCCTATTTGGGGGAAACAAGTTATTGTGCATCTAAATAAGCAAAGCCGGGTGGCTAAGCTTAACGGTGTTGCTGTTAAAAATATTGAAAAAGACTTACCAACAACTCATGAATTAACTGCAGACTTTACTGCGGAGCAAGCATTAAAAAAAGCTAAACAGTACTTTGTTGAAACAAATAAATCCTTAGTTGGTAATAATAAATTTAGCCAAGAGCAAGTGGATGAAACAATCTATATTGACTCAAAAAATTCTGCAATTCTGGCATATTATGTAAATTATTTTGTTGAGTCGTCTGATGGCTTGCCCTTCAAACCTGCTTATATTATTAATGCAAAAGATGGCAGTATACTTAAACATTGGAATAGTCTAAATCATGCTGAAGCTACGGGCCCTGGAGGGAATACTAAAACAGGTCTTTATGAATATGGTACAGACTACGGTTCATTAGACGTCGTCCAAACAGGCGATACTTGCACCATGGAAAATAGCAATGTTAAAACCATTGACTTAGACCATGGTACGAGTGGTGATACAGCATTTTCTTTTCCTTGTTCTCGTAATAGCCATAAGAGCATTAATGGTGCTGCATCACCATTGAATGATGCTCATTTTTTTGGCGATGCCATATATGACCTATATAACTCTTGGTATGGCACTGATCCGTTATCTTTCCAATTAGTCATGCGCGTGCATTACAGTACAAACTATGAAAATGCCTTTTGGAATGGAAGAGAGATGACTTTCGGCGACGGTCAATCTACTTTTCACCCTTTAGTTTCACTAGACGTTTCAGCACACGAAGTGGCTCACGGTATAACAGAGCAAAACTCAGGCCTGATTTACAGTGAACAATCAGGCGGCATCAATGAAGCATTTTCAGATATGTCAGGTGAAGTAGCAGAGTTATTTGTTCGTGGCTCTAATGATTGGTTTGTGGGTGCTGATATTTTTAAAAGTGACGGTGCCCTTAGATTTTTTGAAGATCCAACCCTTGATGGCCGTTCTATTGGTCATGCCGATGACTATTATAACGGTATTGATGTTCATCATAGCAGTGGTGTCTTTAACCGTGCTTTTTACTTACTCGCTAATATGGAAGGTTGGGGGGTACGTAAAGCTTATGATGTTATGTTTGATGCAAACCGCAATTATTGGACACCTTCAACCGATTTCGTCGATGGCGCCTGTGGTGTCATTAATGCTGCAGATGATTTAGCTTATGCTGTGGCTGATGTTATCGATGCCTTCAACCAAGTCGGTGTATCGTGTGATAATTTACCTTTTCAAGATAATGATAATGATGGCATGTCAGATTTTTGGGAACAAATCTATGGTCTGAATGATAATGACCCTGCTGATGCGGCTACCGATTTAGATAGTGATGAATTAACTAATTTACAAGAATATCAGCTAGGGACTTTGCCAAATAATAGTGATAGTGATGGTGATGGGTTAACTGATGGCGATGAGGTTAATACTCACACAACAGATCCTAGCCTTAGCGATACTGATGCAGATGAGCTCGATGATAATCTCGAAATTAATACTTACAATACTAATCCTAATTTAAGCGATACTGAGTCTGATGGCATGCCAGATGGATGGGAAGTGATATATTCATTGAATCCATTACTTGATGATAGCGCTTTAGATCCTGATAGCGACTTACGTAATAATCTAACTGAATATAACGAAGGCACTAACCCCAATATTGCTGAGTTGACAGATGTCGAGCCAAATAATGATATCGAAAATGCACAAAATATTGATCAACATTTTAATTTAAGTTATTCCGCCAATATTGGCGACGATAGTGTAAATACATCAGAAACAGTACCTCATGTAACAATCATGGGTAGTGGTGATGACAGTTATGACTTTTTTGAGTTCACTGTATTGAGCGCACCCGCTTTAGCGATTTTCGATATTGACCAGGAAGGGAATGAGTCAGGTTTCTTCGATAGTTATTTAAGGCTTTATGATGAGAATGGTGTGTTTATCGCCAGCAACGATGATAACAACACATCTTACGGGCAAGGTGGCAGTACCAATGCTCTTGATTCATTTTTAATACATAGCTTTGAGGCGGTTGGTACCTATTATATTAAGGTGTCTCGCTATTCTGATAGCATTATTAGCACAGGTCAAAGCTACACTTTACATATCTCTGTGGAGAATGCTGATGGCGATGCCGATGGTGACGGTATGCCAGATAGTTGGGAAATACAATATGGTTTGGATAAAGACAATCCAGCTGATGCTGCACTAGATAATGATAGTGACAACTTAACTAATTTAGCAGAGTTCACACTAGGCACAAATCCAATAAATAATGATACCGACAATGACACTTTACTTGATGGTGAGGAAGTCAATACCCATAACACTTCACCTTTAGATGCAGATTCTGATAATGACGGCTTAGATGATAACGTTGAAATTAATATTCATTTTTCTAATCCTAATGCTAGTGATACAGATAGCGACGGCTTAAATGATGCTCAAGAAGTTAATGTTTATGGGACTAATATCTTAAATAGTGACAGTGATAGTGACGGCTTGGGTGATGGCTTTGAAGTTCAGTATGACTTTGATCCAAATATTGATGAAGGGGAAGCGGCATTAGACCCAGATATTGATGGCTTAACTACGCTGCAAGAATTTACGTTAGCAACAAACCCTTTGATAACCGATACCGATGGTGACAGTTTATCGGATGGCGATGAATACTTTACCCATAATACCAACCCATTGCTTGAAGATACTGATGGCGATGGTATGAGGGATGATTGGGAAATTTTATATGCCTTAAATCCATTAGTCGATGATAGTAATAGTGATGGTGATAATGATAACTGGAGTAACCTAAAAGAGTTTCAATATGGCACAGATCCCACAGATGCTAATTCATTTCCTAATGTCATTGAAGCATACGCAATTAATAGCGATAGTCAGCTTTACGTAATTGAGTTACTCACCGGAAATTATACCTTAATAGGCACAACGACAGCGACCAACATAGCAGGCTTAACTTTTGGCGCTAATCATGTTTTATACGCAGTTGATGAAGTCAATAACAGCTTATATACCATTAATACTGAAACAGCCGAGGCAACCTTAGTTGGCGAGCTAGGTGTAGATATAACGCAACCTGGCTTAACGTTTGGCTCAGACAATACTTTATATATGGCAGAAGGTGGTACCACTGGCAAGCTCTATACATTAGATTCGGAAACTGGAGCGGCAAGTTTAGTAGGGGCATTTGAAGCTGATAATATTGATGCTATTTCTTGGAATGGCATTCAGTTATGGGGCATCAGTTCAAATTACAGTAATAAGCTTTATCAATTAGATCAAAACTTAGCAACATCGACATTGATTCATGATTTAACTGGCATTGATTTAACCAAGCAAGCGGGGTTAACCACTGATATTAATGGCAATCTATGGGGCATTGATGAAGATGGGATTTTATTTGGTATTGACACTGAAACGGGCCAAACAACAACTCAATACCAAATCAGTAATGGTTTTCAATCGATAGCTGTTGATTGGTTGGTTGATGATGACAACGATGGCTTACCTAATTTTTGGGAAGATTTACATAGTTTAAATAAAGACGATGCCAATGATGCAAACTCAGACAATGATAATGATGGTTTAAATAATCTCAGTGAATACCGAAGTCGAACCCTGCCATTAACACCTGATACCGATGGTGATGGCCTTAGTGATGGAGAAGAGGTTAATACTTATATTACTAACCCACTGGTCACTGATACTGACAATGATAGCTTGGATGATTATGCTGAGGTGACAGAACACAATACTAGCCCAGTATTAGCGGATACAGATGGTGACCAGTTAAACGATGGTTTAGAAATAAATATTTATCAAACCAATGCAATGTTGGCGGATAGTGAAGATGATGGTATGCCAGATGGTTGGGAAGTTTTGTATGGGTTAAACCCGCTATTAGATGATAGTTTGTTGGATGCTGATAATGACAGTGTAAATAATCTGAGCGAATATTTAGCTGGGACAAACCCAAACCCTAGCTTTCAAGTTATTCAAGAGCAAGAAGATAATGGCAGCATACTGACAGCACAAAATATTGATTTAGGATTTAACCTACGTTATTCAGAAAATATAGGTGATAGTAACACTAATACCTCAACAAGCATGCCGCACATAAGTGTATTAGGAACGGGAGATAACAGTTACGATTATTATACTTTTACAGTTTCAAGTGTTCCTGCTCAAGCCGTGTTTGATATAGATAATGGTGCAACGAATGATGATGGCTCATTTGATAGCTATTTATATTTATTAAATGGCGATGGTAATCAAATTAGCAGGAATGATGATAGTAATACCAGTTCGGGTCAAGGCGGGAGTATTAGCGGGCTTGATTCCTATTTAGCTTACACATTTACTCAAGTCGGTACTTACTATATTCAAGTGGCGAAATATCCAGGTCAAGAAATTCCTAGTAATGCAACCTATGACTTGCATATTTCGTTAGAACACACACTCGCTGATAACGATAATGATGGTATTCCAAATAACTGGGAAAATTACTATGGCTTAAATAGTAACGATGGTAATGATGCAGATACAGACATTGATGATGATGGCTTGTCTAATTTATATGAGTACATACGCAATTTAATTCCAACGAATAGTGATTCAGATGGTGATGGTCTACCAGATGGCTGGGAAGTGACTCAAGGCTTGAATCCTACGTCTGACGATGAAAGTGAGTTAGACCGAGATCAAGATGGTTTAACTGAGCTACAAGAATATCTTTTAGGGGCGGATCCACTACTAAACGATACTGATGGTGATGGTATCTTTGATAGTGAAGACAGCGAACCGTTAAATGCTAATGTTGGCACAAACTCAGCACCAGAATTTGCCGTGTTAGAGCCCTTAGTATTAGAAGCAACAGCTATGCTCAGCACACTTGAATTACCTACTCCTGTTGTGTTTGATAACAATACAAATGCCCCTGTCATTACGCAATTAACTTCAGGGCCATTTGCTTTAGGTGAACACACGCTTGAATGGCTTGCGACAGACTTTGTTGGCAACACAACACGTCAGTCACAAACCTTAACGGTTGTTGATACTAGTGCACCAACATTTGATATTCAGCCAGAGCAAATTATTGAAGCTAGAGGGCACCTTACCGATGTAGGTCACATAATAGCTCTTATGGCTTATGATCTAGTTGATGGCGAAATACCATTTTCAATTGTCAGTGAAACTCAACTTACTGCGGGTCAGCATACAGTGATAATAACAGCTATAGATAGCTCTCAAAATGAGCTAGTTAGTTATCTTGACATTCTAATTATTCCGCAAGTACTTATTTCACAATCTAATACCGTGTTATTGGGGCAGCAAGCGATAGTTAATATATCTTTGTCTGGAGAGACTCTTGGTCCTGTTGTTATCAGTTATGAAATTTCAGGTGCGGGTGCGCAAAACGGCTACTATGATTTGATCTTAGATACTGCTGAAGGGACGGATTTAATTATCGATTTACTTGATTCATCAAAAGCAGGTGATCAATTTCAATTAACGCTTATTGAATCTGAACAAGCAGTGATTACAAATAATAATGTAAGCATTATTGATATTATTGATCGTAATATTGAGCCTAAAGGTAGCTTCACAGTAAGCCAACAAGGTTTATTAAGTCATGTAATAAGTAAAGAAGCAGGAACGGCATTAATTGAGCTTAATGCTTTTGATGCTAATGCAGACCAACTGAGTATTGATTGGCAATTACCTGATACTTTGGTTAATAACGATATAGTTGATAATCGTTTACTGCTAGATCCATCGACGTTATTAGCTGGAACGTATCGTATAATTGCGGTGTTAAGTGAGCAAGAAACTACTGAACTATATAGTAGCTCTATAGCCGTTGATATAAACGTTATCGACAGCTTTCCAGTCTTAGGGGAAGGAGATAGCGACAGCGATGGCATTAGCGATATTGTTGAAGGTGTATCTGACTCTGATGGTGATGGTATTGCCGATTACCTTGACACGGATACAAATACTAGCCGTTTACCGTTACTGAACCAAAGTGGTGGTATTCAAACTCCTGTCGGGGTTAAATTGTCTTTAGGTAGCGTAGTACGTGCTTCACAAGGGCTGAGCGCTCAACATGCGGTAATTACCATGGCAGATATTACCGCACATGGTGATCAAGGTAATAGCGCCCAAAATACAGCCGATGTTCATTACACCGGCCTAACTTCGATTACCAACTTTACAGTTAGCTCTGATGACGCTAATTTCAATCAAGCTATAGTGGTCATCCCATTAATAGATGAACAATTTATACCTACAAATGCTTCATATCGTAAGTTTATAGCAAGTAAAGGGTGGTTTGATTTTGTTATTGATGAAAGCAACATCATTAGCTCTGCACGTATGGATGAAAATGGTAACTGTCCATTACCAGAATCGGTAATCTTTACGGTAGGATTAACCGAAGGCGACCAATGTATTCAGTTAGTGATTGAAGATGGCGGGCCTAATGATGCCGACGGATTTAAAAATGGTCATGTTGAAGATCCAGGCCTATTAACTAGTTTTGTAAACCAAGTCCCTGTGGCTAGCCTAAGTGGTAACTTGCAAGCAGATGAGAGCACACTGGTTAACCTTGATGCCAGTAGTTCAAATGATGCAGATAACGACACCTTAACATACACATGGGTGCAATTGAGTGGTCCAAATGTTGAGTTTACTGGCCAAGGAAGTTCTATTATCCAATTTAATGCCCCTGCGGTGACGAGTGAACAAGTGATTGTATTTGAGGTTGAGGTTAGTGATAGCTATTCAAGCAGCTTTGCTAATAGCAATATTACTGTTAATAATGTTCCTGAGCCGTTACCAACAAACAACAATAATAATAGTGACTCAAGTAGCGGGGGCGGTAGTTTTCCATTATCGCTTTGGTTATTGTCAATGCTTATATTGCTAGTACGTTTTCACCATGTTCGTCTATCATTTAAATAAGTAGCGATGTCATTAATTGCTTACCTAATCCAAGCGATTAATGGCATCATCGAAAATGTTGTTAATGTCGTTCTTTAAATAATACAAGAAATTTAAAAAATCCCTTGTCAAGATAAGAAGAATTGATATAGAATCCGCGCACTATCTCATTCGAGCTAGTTTCAGTGGTGGCTATAGCTCAGTTGGTAGAGCCCCGGATTGTGATTCCGGTTGTCGTGGGTTCAAGTCCCATTAGCCACCCCATCTTTTTTCTTTTAGAACCTAAACTATTTAAACTTCGAATCGCAATCACTGATGATTCTGCTATTTATGATAGGCGTGGATTCAAATCCAATTAGCTACTCGATCTTTTTTAAAATTCAGTATTTCAATCGACGATATCAGCGTATTCATACGACCGAAATCACGGGTGATTCCGCTATTTCAAGTTTAGCGTGGGTTCAAGTCCCATTAGCCACCCTATCTTTTTTCTTTTAGAACCTAAACTATTTAAACTTCGAATCGCAATCATTGATGATTCCGCTATTTCAAATTAAGCGTGGGTTCAAATCTAATTACCCATCCTATCTTTTTATTTTCTAGATAAATACTCTACTCTCGCTTGCTCCATTTTGGTGATCGTTTTATTGATATTTGGTTCGTTAAGAAAATTTAGCCAAACTTTTAAATTGTCTTCACCAAATGTTTTTTCTACTTCACGATCATAAAAATAAGTACGGGCTTCTGCTTGGTCTAATGTGAGCTTAACTGTTTGCAATAATTTACTATCAGACATGACGGAGTATTTATTAACAGGAAATTGATTCAGCATTTTATTCATTAAATTCTGCGCATCTTTGCTTGCTGCGTAAATAAGGAATTTTTTTGCGGCTTCTTGCAGCAAAGAGGATTTAGCAATAAACATAACATCAACGGGGGTTACTTGAACGTTGGCAACATCTTTCTTTATGTTAGGGAAGGTAAAATAGCCCATCGCATCGAGTACCTCTTCAGACATATGAGCTTTGAACATGTGTCCTGATAACATCATAGACACTTGTTCTCGGTATAGTAATGGCATACCGTCAGCGAGATCTTTGCCCTGGTGTTGCTCAAAAAAGTAACCACTATGAATGAGTTGTTGCCAATGTTCTAATACGTCTTTTATCCCTTCGTCGTGGGCAGAAATCTCGCCTCTAACAAAGGCGTTGTGGTATTCCAGTCCATTTAGTCTCAAGTTTAAATACTCGAACCAGCAGCCTACGGGCCAAGGGTTTTTGGAACCAATGTATATAGGCGTTATATTTTGTTGTTTTACTTTATTTAACACCTGAATAAATTGTTGCCAATTCTTGGGAGGAGTTATTTCTAATCGTTTAAATAATTTTTTATTATAATAGAAACCCCACGGATAATAAGAGATTGGAATGGCCCAGTTTTGTTTTTCAAACGTTACTATACGTTTATTTATCGGTGTAAATAGTCCATCTAGTTTTTCTTCGTTCCATAGGTTGGTGATATTTAAGACGAGCCCCTGTTCAATATAATTATTAAGTCTTTCGCCGGAATGCCAAATAACAATATCAACGGCATCGTTCTTTTTTAATAACTGGGTTAAGCCACTTTTAAATTTAGTATCAGACTGAATGATAAATTGAAGTTCAACTTCAGGGTGATGTTTTTCAAATTTCTGCGCTATCAGGTATAAGGAGTTACGAACAGAAGCGTCGTGACCTATGGTTATAATTTTGAGAGTGCTTTTGGCGTACGCAATACCATGACAACAAAATATCAATGCCAGAATTAACGCCATAAAATGTGAATAAAAAGCATTGAGAAAATTTTTTCTGAGATTGTTTAACATAAATTCTCTGCTTAAGTTCAGCTTTTAAATCAAGATTTACAGCTTAGATCTTAACGTTTAAGTAACATAAGTATAGTTGACTTTATTTAAGTTTTTAGATTTTAAGTCATGCATCACAGCGGCGATTGATCTTCTACCCAATTTTTAGTCTCTAAGGTTGTGAGATAAAATTGTCTTTTTAATCATCAATATACTATTTTTAATGATGTAAATGGGATCTTTGAAAAATTGAACCTTAATGGAAGGTTAAGACAAAGGTTCAAGGATGTTTATTATTAAGCCAATTATATAGGACTATAGCATGCAGCGATTTTCTGAATTTGTTTTAGTTCTCATCATTGTGGTTGGTTTTATATTGTCTTCATTACTTGGTTTTGGTGCCTATCACTATGAAACAAAATCGATTCATCTAAAGTTTAAAAGTGATGTCATTGAGAAGATAGCGTCTATAGAGAGAGAATTGCTTGTAAATTTGGAAGTTTTGTACGCTTTAAAAGGTTTTTGGGATAATACTGATGCTATATCACTCCCGGAGTTTACTCGATATTCTCAAGCTTTATTAAATAGACATAGTGGTATACAGGCACTTGAGTGGGCTCCTAAAATTGTACATGCCAACCGAGATACTTTCTCTACTGAGCGGCCGTTAGAAGAAGGGCGATTTGAGATAACTGAACGACATAGCCAGGGGGGGATGATCCGTGCTGAAGATCGAGATGTATATTTTCCTGTCTATTATGTCGAACCGCTAATAGGTAATGAGCTAGCTTTAGGCTTTGACTTAGCGTCAAATGCATCTAGAAAAAAAACACTGACTCAGGCTTTAAATACAGGTGAGCCATTAGCTACCTCAAGTATTACACTTGTACAGGAGCCTAATAATGAAAAAGGGTTTCTTATACTCATTCCTATTTATAATGGGTTACCAACAACAGTAACCAGCCGTCAAAAAAATATTAAAGGTTTTATCGTTGGTGTTTATCGTATTGGGGATATTTTCAGAACGGCATTTAAGTGGTCACCAACTTCTGGCATTAATGCAAAACTTATCGATGTCACTAATAACAGTAATGAATTGCTCTATGAAAAGAATACAAATTCAGTTGTTGATCAAGATTATTTAGATAAATTATCTTATAGCAGAAACCTCAAACAGTTTAACGGTAGAGATTGGAAAGTGATTGCCACACCAACACTTGAATATATTAAAAGTAGACACAGCCATCTACCTCATCTTTTAGCTGCTTCAAGTATGTTGTTAGTATTATTAATTGCATATTACACATATCACATATCAATTCGAAACAAAGCGCTTAATGAAGCTCAAAATAACCTTGAGGAACTTATAGAAACTGATGCCTTAACTGCTATACCTAATAGACGCTGCTTCGATAAACAAATTCAAATTGAATGGAACCGAGCGATTCGTGAAAAATCCATGCTGTCCTTATTAATGATTGATGTTGATGATTTTAAATCGTTTAATGATTTATATGGTCATGTTCATGGGGATATATGTTTGAAAGAAGTTGCTGCGGCAATGAAAAAAGTAATAAATCGCTCTTCTGATCTTATCGCAAGGTATGGTGGTGAAGAGTTTGTAGTCATTTTACCTTCGACAGAGCATGCCGCGAGTATAGGAGAGCTTTGTCGAAAAGCTGTTGAAGCTTTGAGAATACCTCATCAAGGCTCACCCACATCCGAGTATATTACTATTAGTGTGGGCGTTACTTCTATACAGCCAAAAATAAAAAGCGAGGTAATTGAGTTGATTTCTATAGCAGATAAAGCGCTTTATCAAGCTAAAGAGTCAGGTCGAAATAAAGTCATTGTATTATCGTAAATATGTTAATTAATATTGATAACTATTTTTTAAATAACTTGAGTAGCGATGAAGTAATGCTAATGCAGTCATTTATAGTGTTATGATGTAACAATAGGCTCAGTGACTAATTAATGATTGTTTGTTTAAGTTGCCCTTCCCAGATATCATCAATAGTATCGGAAATTATCTCAATACTGCTTTCACTACTTTCACTTAATTCAATTTCGTTTAGGCCGTCAATGGTATTGTTATAACCAAAAATTCCATTTGAGGTAATGAACACGGCTTTTACTCTAGTCGCTTCAATACCAAGTAAAAATGGAATAAGTTTGGCTCGATCAAATATTTTATCGGCAGCAAAACGCCAACCGATGCTTTGATAGCCCTCACCTTGGTTTATGGCTTTAATGAAACCTGATTCAGGAATATCTTGATTAAGTTTACGGGTGTTTTTATTTGGACTGTGGTGGTGATGAGCAGCTTTGTTTGCTTGCTTGTTATGATAAAGCGTTTTACCTGATAACCAGGCAAGCTTTAAGGCGCCATACTCTGAGAAGTAGAGATTATCCGGTGTTAATTTCTTATTGTTTAGGTAGTCGCTTAAGGCTGTTTTATCTTGTCTTTGGTATAAATCCGCTTTATTACCCACAATGATATCGCCAACTTCTAGTTGTTGGTTAAAGGTCTCATGCTCAGTATAACGCTTATCTGATAAATTTCGGGCATCAACTAAAGTAGCTGTTTTCTCTAAACTCAATATTTCTTGATAATACTGATTCGTCAATAACTGTAGTACCTCATGCGGATGGCCTAAACCGGTTGGTTCAATCAGCAAGCGATCAGGTCTAGCTTCAGAGAGTAGTTGGTTAAGGGCAATTTGCATAGGTAATCCTGATGTACAGCACATGCAACCACCAGGGACTTCTTTAATAAATATATTCTTGTCTGTCTGTGATTGTCCTGCAATTAGATTACCATCAACGCCAATTTCACCAAATTCATTAACCAGTATCGCCCAACGTTCATTGGCTGGTTTTTGTTTAAGTAAGTGCAAAATTACCGAAGTTTTTCCAACACCAAGAAAGCCGGTAATCACATTAGTTGGTACGGCTAAGATTTTTTTGTCACTCATGTAAAACTCTGTACTTGTGGTTAAGCTTTATCGCTAATTTTTGTCGAAACTAGATTGAAATGACAGAATTTATACGTCAAAACCGTCATTAAAATATAGATGTTAGTATATTAACACGAACAACTTTCAGACTGTTGGCAGAGCTTATAATTTCTTATGTGAGCAATAGCAATTATCACTGCGCCAATGGTTGTTAGTAGTTTTTCACCTATTTCTCCTAAGTGACTTTCACCGAACACCACTGCAGCAACTAAAGCTGTTAATCCTAGAGCTGCGGTAAAGGCAATAGACAATTTTTTATGTTTTTTACAGCCCATAGTAATGGCATAAATACTGGTGGGGAGTACACAAGCCACCATAGCTAGATGAAATAGCTCTTGATCAAAAGGGAGTATCGCTAGTGTTGGCAATAATACCGTTAATAAAGGTAATGCTAAGCAATGCAACACACAAAGAAATGAAAAGGAAATCGCTGTTTTATCAAGAGAAAATGTTAATAATTTCATTTATATAGTCCGTAAGGTGAATGTTTTCGTTTTAATGCATTTCAATGCTGCAAGGCAGGCATTACATACGCAGGTTAACTCGATTTGAGGGGAGGCTAATTGATAACCGGTTTGAGCAACTTTGTTGTTTATGTCATGTAAGCTTTGATGCGTATGGTTTTGTACTTCATCTACACGTAGGCATTGCTTGCATATTAAAAAATGCGGTAATTCATGAGAAAAATCACAGCCAATATGAGCACAAGCTACATATTTATTCGCAGTATTTAATCGATGTGCTAGTTGCATATTTTCAAGGAATTCAAGCGATCGATATGCAGTCATTGGCGATAATATTATGTTGAAATGTACTGTAAACTGATCAATTAACTCATAAGCGGAGATAGCTTTATCTGCCTGTAGTAATACCGATAATACTTGTCGTCTTTTTTTTGTCAGTCGAGAATTATTCTCTTTGCATACCTGCTCAGCTAGCTGCAGAGAATGTTGCAATTTAATGTCGGTACTCATTGTAACGTTATCACTGTATTGCGTTTGATGGGCGAAGCGCTAAATTCATTACTTACTCATCCATAAAATCGAAAGTTAGTAATAATCGCTTATTATTGTCTTTTATTGCCGGTGAGCGATGTATCGCGCCGCCATTGTCATTGTTATACCAGCCTTCACCTTTTAATAAGGCGACATCACCAACAGCTAAATGCTGTATATCATGTTGACTGTTCATCAAACCGGATTCTTCATCAGGCATACCCTGACTACCAGCGCCTAATTTAGTGCGATCAGCTTTATAATCAGGTAGCCACTCAGTAGCAATGCCTGAAAAAGTAGTCACTAAACGACACAGAACTTTATCAACGTGAAACTTAGGGCACATTGCATGGTTCAACGTAGCCAAGCGTAAACCTACATGTTTCAATTCAAACAATGTACAGAACATATCAGCCAACAGAGCTACATATTCACATAAAGCATTTTTATCACGCAATACAGGGGATGATTCAGCTAAGTGCTCGGAAATTCGCTCGGGGGCAGTATTGATAACCACGCCAATACGGGTCGAATCAGACATTATGTCGTTAATATTTTCTATGATCTCATCTGAAAATTTATTTTGCCAAACGGCAATATTGACTCCCTCTTGATAAATATCAGTTAATACCGATATATCTTCGGCTATCGAAGCCGTTCGAGGACTCTGAACCAACGTCTCGACATCGAAAGGAGTTATTAAGTTTTGCATTTTTCATTTACCTAAAGAATATAGAATAACCAAGTTATTGTTATGTTATAACATAACAATAACTATTGGAATATCTATGTATATTTTAAATTAACTATGTTGTTAGGTAACAGGTCAGTTTGACTGGGAATAATCCTAAGTTAGACGACAAAATGAAGGTGAGCCAAAATAAAGCGCGTGATCATATTGATAAAGCCGATGCTTAATTTAACGCATTCTCCTAAGGTCGGACGGTTCAAGATTAAGTTGCTCGAATAAATGAAATTAAACTTGCTGAATTTCAACAAGCACAAGCTGAAGTGAAAGCCATTTCTCATACTAGTGACAAGACTCCTGCTTTTGCTATGTTACTAAATGAGGCTGCGCCAATAGCAGCCGAAGTACTATAGCTGTAACCGCTTTTTGGTATATAAAGCACCCTAAATAATTAGGATTTCATCCTTTATAAAAGTTCCAAATACCATTAAACCAGCACATACAGCCTAGCAAAACCTTGGAAATCCAGTTAAGGTATAAAT
>NZ_BAAJMC010000025.1:0-52499 GCF_057551365.1 Colwellia sp. KS18-150
GTAATTCACTCACTGAGATGGGTATAGGGTGTTTTTGGAAACAGCAGCGTGCACCACTACCACCATCCTTATTTGGATTGCAATAAAACAAAAGACAAAAACAAAAACAAAAATTTACTACCCCTTCCCTAACCACAAACTCCAACGTCTGCGTGTACAAACGCTGAAATGAACGAAAGTGTTCACGTATGTTCATCATGGATGATGAACAAAGCGATGTAGGGCATGGATGCCCGTTCAGCGCTGTTACGTCGAAAACACTTGAGGGAATGAAAGATCACGTTTGGATCGCAGCGTCGGGGGAGTCCAGAGGGGGCTCGGCGTTAAGCCCCCTCTGGGTGCTGTCGCCACCGCGACAAAGGTAAAGCAGATATAAATATTGTTAATGGATTTTTCTAATTGAATCTAACAATTAGAAAAGTTCAAAAAACATACAAACATATATTTTAGCTTATTGTATGGATAGGCATACAGTAGTATAATGGAAATTGACTTATTGAGCTTTAGGCTTGCTATGCTCATATACGAAAAAACCCTAAGTGACGCCAATCACAAAGGGTTGATATACCAAAACCTACGACGGTGATGTATATGACGCAAAGTTTACTAAATTTAATAAACTTTGCAAGTTTAAGTTTACTTTAAGTTAGAAAATAGCCACAAGACTAAGCAACGATTATTGCTAGTTCTGTGAAAACTAAACTTTATTAAGGTAAATAAAATGACTAAGAAAACAAATGTCAAAGTAGTTAAAATTACTCGAGGAAGAGATTCCAAGACTGGGCAATTTATTCCAATTAAAACAGCAAAAAGAAGAAAAGCTACTGCCACTGTTGATAATATGAAGCGGATAATAATAGACTAATTTTTTAAACTCCATAAAAAAACCCGCTAGATAGCGGGTTTTTTATTAAGATTTACAAGCTATAAGCGTTAGCCTACCAACCTGTTTTCTCTGTAAGTGCTTTACCGATATCCGCTAAAGAACGAACCGTCTTAACACCAGCCGCTTCTAAAGCAGCAAACTTCTCATCAGCCGTACCTTTACCACCAGCGATAATCGCGCCAGCGTGACCCATACGCTTACCTTCTGGTGCAGTAACACCAGCAATGTAAGATACTACAGGTTTAGTAACGTTAGCTTTGATGTACTCAGCAGCTTCTTCTTCTGCAGTACCACCAATTTCACCAATCATTACGATTGCTTCAGTTTGGTCATCAGCTTGGAACATTTCTAATACGTCAATGAAGTTAGTTCCTGGGATAGGGTCACCACCAATACCTACACAAGTAGATTGGCCAAAACCAGCATCAGTAGTTTGTTTTACGGCTTCGTACGTTAACGTACCAGAACGTGAAACAATACCAACTTTACCTGGCTTGTGGATGTGACCTGGCATGATACCGATCTTTGTTTCGCCCGGAGTGATAACACCTGGACAGTTAGGACCAATCATGCGAACGCCAGATTCGTTAAGCTTAACTTTAACGTCAACCATATCTAAAGTTGGGATACCTTCAGTGATAGTTACGATAAGCTCGATGCCAGCATCGATAGCTTCTAAGATAGCGTCTTTACAAAATGGAGCTGGAACGTAAATAACAGTTGCTGTTGCGCCAGTAGCTTCTACTGCTTCACGAACTGTGTTAAATACTGGTAAACCAAGGTGCGTTTGACCGCCTTTACCTGGGCTTACGCCACCAACCATTTGTGTACCGTAGTCAATTGCTTGCTCTGAGTGGAAAGTACCTTGACCACCAGTGAAACCTTGACAGATAACTTTAGTATCTTTGTTAATTAATACAGACATTATTTGCCCTCCGCAGCTGCAACAACTTTGTTCGCTGCATCTGTTAATGATTCAGCAGCAATGATATCTACGTCAGAGTTTTTAAGTACTTCACGACCTAGTTCAGCGTTAGTACCTTCTAAACGTACAACAACTGGCACTTGAACACCAACTTCTTTAACTGCACCGATGATGCCTTCAGCGATCATGTCACAACGAACGATACCACCAAAGATGTTAACTAAAACAGCTTTAACGTTGTCGTCACTTAAAATGATTTTGAATGCTTCAGCAACACGTTCTTTAGTAGCACCGCCGCCAACATCTAGGAAGTTAGCTGGCTTGCCGCCGTGTAAATTAACGATATCCATTGTACCCATTGCAAGGCCAGCACCGTTAACCATACAACCAACGTTACCGTCTAGGGCTACGTAGTTTAATTCCCATTGTGCAGCATGTGCTTCACGCTCATCTTCTTGAGATGGATCATGGAAAGTACGGATTTTAGGTTGACGGTATAAAGCATTACCATCGATACCAATTTTACCGTCTAAACAGTGAAGGTTACCTTCGTCTGTAATAACTAACGGGTTGATTTCAAGTAAAGCAAAATCATGATCGTTGAACATGTTTGCAAGACCCATGAAGATCTTAACAAATTGCTTCATTTGTGTAGGGTTTAAACCTAACTTGAAGCCTAACTCACGTGCTTGGTAAGCTTGTGGGCCTACTAGTGGATCAATTTCAGCTTTGTGAATTAATTCAGGTGTTTCTTCAGCAACTGTTTCAATCTCAACACCACCTTCGGTAGAGGCCATGAAAACAACTTTTTGTGAAGCACGGTCAACAACAGCACCAAGGTATAATTCGTTAGCGATGTCTGTACAGCTTTCTACTAAAATTTTAGAAACTGGTTGTCCGTTCTCATCTGTTTGATAAGTAACTAAGTTCTTACCTAACCAATGTTGAGCGAAATCTTTGATCTCTTCTTTAGTTTTAACTAGCTTAACGCCGCCAGCTTTACCACGGCCGCCCGCGTGTACTTGAGTTTTAACAACCCACATATCGCCGCCAATTTTGTCAGCAGCTTCTGCAGCTTCTTGAGGGGTATCGCAAGCGAAACCTTCAGAAACTGGTAAACCATATTCAGCGAATAATTGTTTCGCTTGATACTCATGCAAATTCATGGTGTTTTATCCATTTATCTGTAAATGAAAGCTAGCGTTATCTCTTCTATTGATTAAAACTAAAAAAGTTAACAAGAGCCAATGAAAAGTTGACAAATTATAGTATAAAAGCTCTAGTGACGGTAGCCAAAAGAGCTAATACTATAGTCTACTTAATACTTATTTTTGCCTGCAATATAGCTAAATGCTATACATCTAAAAGCAGACGAGTTGGATCTTCTAGTAATTCTTTAATTGTCACTAGGAAACCAACTGATTCTTTACCATCAATTAAACGATGATCGTAAGAAAGCGCTAAATACATCATTGGCAAAATTTCTACTTTGCCATCTACAGCCATAGGTCTGTCTTGTATTTTGTGCATTCCTAAAATACCAGCTTGAGGTAAATTTAGAATTGGTGTTGAAAGTAGTGAACCAAATACACCACCGTTTGTGATTGTGAAGTTACCGCCAGTCATATCAGCCATAGCTAATTTACCGTCACGGCCTTTAATCGCTAAGTCACGAATACCATTTTCGATACCCGCCATACTTAATTGATCAGAATCACGTAATACTGGAGTCACTAGACCACGAGGTGTAGAAACCGCAATAGAGATATCGAAGAAGTTATGATAAACAATATCATCACCGTCAATTGAAGCATTTACCGCAGGGTAGCGTTTTAGTGCTTCTGTAACAGCTTTCACGTAGAAAGACATGAAACCTAAACGTGTATCATGAGTTTTTTCAAAGATGTCTTTATATTGCTTACGTAAGTCCATGATAGGCTTCATGTTAACTTCGTTAAAAGTGGTTAACATTGCCGTTGAGTTTTTCGCTTCTAATAAACGTGTGGCAATCGTTTTACGTAAACGTGTCATTGGAACACGTTTTTGAGTGCGCTCACCTAAATCTTGTGCTGCTGGAGCTGGTGCAGCTTTAGCTGGTGCAGGAGCTGCTTTTGCAGCTAGTGCCGACTCAACATCTTCTTTAGAGATACGACCGCCTTTACCTGAGCCTTTAACATCGCTTGCAGATAAACCTTTCTCCGTCATAAGACGACGAACAGATGGGCTAGCTAAATCATCAGAGCTTACAGCATCTTCAGAAGTTGCTGTAGCAGTAGTGTTAGCCGTTGCGCCAGCATTTAGTTCACCAATTTTTTGTGCACCTAAAACCGTATCGCCTTCAACGTGAATAATTTTTCCAATTACACCGCTTTCTTGAGCAACAACTTCAAGTACTACTTTATCAGTTTCAATATCAACTAAATTTTGGTCAACTGATACGCTATCACCTTCAGCTACATGCCATGAAGCAACGGTTGCATCAGCAACTGATTCCGGTAATACCGGTACCACGATATCAATAACTTTAGTTGCGCCAGTGCTTGCAGCAACTGGAGCTGCAGCAGGAGCTTCTGCTGGTGCTGCGCCACCTTCTGAAAAAGTACCAATAACTTGGTCGCCTAATACAGTAGCACCTTCAGCTTGACTGATATCTGTTAATACGCCATCAGCAGTAGCAGGTACTTCAAGCACTACTTTATCAGTTTCAATATCTACTAATACTTGGTCACGGCTAAATTTTTCACCTACTTGAACATGCCAAGTAGCAACAGTCGCATCAGCAACTGATTCTGGTAATACCGGAACTTTAATTTCGGTTGTCATTTTTTTTATTCCTTACAAACTTTCGTTGTACACTAAAGAGTTAATCTAATCTTATCTAACATTAGCGCTTGAGTACCAAGCGCTGATTTTATTTAATGTTAGTCCAATGTTAACGCTTGAGTGACAAGCGCTTGTTGTTCTTTCACATGCATAGACATATAACCACACGCTGGTGCGGCAGAGGCATTACGGCCGGCATACGTCAAATACGTTCCTTCAGGGATAGCTGCTCTAAAATGATGCTGAGAACAGTACCAAGCACCTTGGTTTTGCGGCTCTTCCTGACACCAAACAAATTGCTTCACGTGTTGATAATCTTTTATCGCCGCTTGAAGTTCTTGTTCAGGGAATGGGTATAATTGCTCAATACGAATAATGGCAATATTGTTAAGCTCGTTTTTACGACGTTGTTCAAGTAATTCGTAGTAAACCTTACCACTACAAAAAACAACACGTTCTACGGCTTTAGGATCTAATTCATCAATTTCACCAATGACATTTTTAAATTCACCTGTTGCTAATTCTTCTAATGAAGACACAGCTAACGGATGACGTAATAATGACTTAGGTGACATCACGACAAGAGGACGACGCATAGGACGAACCACTTGACGGCGAAGCATATTAAATACTTGCGCTGGTGTTGATGGTACACAGACTTGCATGTTGTGATCAGCACAAAGTTGCAAGAAGCGTTCTAGTCTAGCAGATGAATGCTCTGGTCCTTGACCTTCATAGCCGTGTGGTAAAAGCATAGTTAAACCACATAAACGGCCCCACTTTTGCTCACCTGAACTAATGAATTGATCAAAAACGACTTGCGCACAGTTAGCAAAATCACCGAATTGTGCTTCCCAAATTGTTAAACCAGCAGGCTCTGCTGTGGTGTAACCATATTCGAAAGCCAGTACAGACACTTCTGATAATACTGAGTCATGTACATCGAAAGGACCTTGTCCTTCACGGATATTTTGTAATGGCAAGTAAGTGCTAGCATCTTCTTGGTTATGCAATACAGCATGACGATGGAAGAAAGTACCACGACCGGCATCTTGACCAGTTATACGAACTCGCTCACCTGCATCAACGATTGAAGCATAAGCAATGTTTTCAGCCATACCCCAGTCAATTAACTTTTCACCAGTGGCCATTTTCATGCGATCATCATAGATCTTTTTAACACGAGAATGCACTGGGTGGCTGTCAGGGAAACTTGAGACTTTAACAGCTAATTCTTTTAGCTTATCTAGGCTAATTTCTTTCGAGTAATCATCATCCCAATCGTGACCAAGATAAGGTGTCCAATCTACTGAATGCTCAGTCATCGGGCGCCATTGCTCTACTGTACACTGACCTTCGTCAAGTAACTTACGGTAATAAGCAGTTAACTCGTCAACTTTTGCTTTAGGTAAACTACCCTCACCAATTAATTGATCAGCGTATAATTGACGCGGTGTTGCGTGCTTTTTAACGATTTTATACATTAGTGGCTGTGTAGCACTTGGCTCATCAGCTTCGTTATGACCATGACGGCGATAACACACTAAATCGATAACTACATCACGCTTAAATTCATTGCGATAGTCTAAAGCAATTTGTGTCGCCAAGATAACCGCTTCTGGATCATCACCATTAACATGAAGTATTGGTGCCTGTACCATTTTAGCGATTTCAGTACAGTACTCGCCACTGCGAGTATCTTCCGCTTTTGAAGTAGTAAAGCCAACTTGGTTGTTGACAACTATTCGTACCGTACCACCCACTTTAAATGCACGCGCTTGCGACATATTAAAGGTTTCTTGTACAACACCTTGACCAGCAATAGCTGAATCACCATGAATGGTAATAGGTAGTACTAAATCACCTTGATTACAGTCACGTCTGTCTAAACGAGCACGTACTGAACCGATAACCACAGGGTTAACAATTTCAAGATGAGAAGGGTTAAATGCTAAGGCTAAATGGACATTGCCGCCTGGGGTAACAAAATCAGACGAATAACCTTGGTGATATTTAACGTCACCAGATCCTAATGCTTCATCATGTTTACCGCCAAACTCATCAAATAATTTTGACGGGTTCTTGCCCATAACGTTCACGAGAACATTTAAGCGACCACGGTGAGCCATACCCATTACTACTTCTTTAGTGCCTGCAGCACCTGCACGAGTAATAAGCTCTTTTAACATAGGAACAAGTGCATCTCCGCCTTCTAATGAGAAGCGTTTAGCACCCGGGAATTTTGCACCTAGATATTTTTCTAAGCCATCAGCAGCGATTAAACCTTTTAAGATTTCAGTTTTTTCATCAACACTTAAAGTTAACTGTGATTGAATAGATTCAATGCGATTTTGCAACCAACGTTTTTCGTCAGTTGAAGTGATGTGCATATATTCTGCGCCTAGAGAACTACAATATGTCTTTCTCAGCGTTTTATATAACTCACCTAACTTCATTGAATCTTGACCAACCGCTAATGAACCGACGTTGTACTCTTTGTCGAAATCATTTTCTGAAAGATCATGATGTGATAGCTGAAGATCGCGGACTTTATCACGCTGCCAAAATCCTAAAGGATCTAAGTTAGCGTTTTGATGTCCACGAACCCTAAAAGCATTGATAAGTTGTAAAACTTTAACTTGCTTGGCGTCACCGCCAGAAGACACAACCTGTTTCTTCTGTTGCTTAGCTAAAACTTTAAATTCATCGCGAATAGTGCTGTGGCGATATTCCACTTCACTACCTTCAACTTTAGGAAGTTCTGAAAAGATTTCTCGCCATTCTGCTGAAACAGAATCAGAGTTATCTAGGTATGATTCGTACAATTCTTCAATATAAACGATGTTACCACCGTTTAAGTGGGAAGACTCTAGCCAAGCCTTCATTACACCTTCTGGCATTGCCTTTTCCTTTGATCGGGGGGTAAAGCAACTAAAATAAATAACCACCAAATTCAAGCGGCTACGGTTAAATTGTAATAACGCGTGTTTATTAAAGTAAACACGCAAAAACTTTATAACAATACCTAAACAGTTCGCAAAGGTATTTCCTCTATATTGTTACGCTGAACAGTTAAACTGCTCGGCTTAATAACATAGATTTTATGTGGCCAATGGCTTTAGTTGGGTTTAATCCTTTTGGACAAACATCAACACAGTTCATAATGCCATGACAACGGAATACACTGTATGCATCTTGTAAACCATCTAAACGTTCTTCGGTTGCAGTATCACGGCTATCAATTAAGAAACGATAGGCATGTAGTAAACCTGCTGGACCGATGAATTTATCAGGGTTCCACCAAAATGATGGACAAGATGTTGAACAACAAGCACATAAAATACACTCATAAAGACCGTCTAATTTGTCACGCTCTTCAATAGATTGTAAGTTTTCACGAGCAGGCTGCTGAGCATCGTTAATTAAGTATGGCTTAATTTTTTCATACTGCTCATAAAACTGACTCATATCAATGATTAAGTCACGTACTACCGGTAAACCAGGTAAAGGACGTAAGATGATTTTCTTCGCCTTTAATTCTGATAATGGTGTAATACAGGCTAAACCATTTTTGCCATTCATATTTAAACCATCAGAGCCACAAACACCTTCACGACATGAGCGACGGAATGATAAGCTTGAATCTTGTTCTTTTAGAAGAATAAGTGCATCAAGTACCATTAAATCAGAGCCATCTGGGATCTCTAATTCATACTCTTTCATGTAAGGTTTAGCATCTACATCAGGATTATAACGGTAAATCGAAAATATCTGTTTCATCGTTCGTACCCCTTAGTAAACACGTGCTTTCGGAGGGAAAGCTTCGCGGTGAACAGGTTTCATATTAACATCACGCTTACTCATCTCTTCACTTTCAGGAGTGTAGATTGAGTGACATAACCAGTTTTCATCATCACGTTCTGTGAAATCTTGTCTTGCATGAGCACCACGAGATTCAGTACGGTAATTTGCAGCTTTAGCTGAACAGAAAGCAGTTTCCATTAAGTTATCTAATTCTAAACATTCAATACGTTGAGTGTTAAATTCAGATGACTTATCGTCTAATTTAGCATTTTGAAGGCGTTCACGAATTTCAGTTAATTCCTTCATACCTTGTGCCATTGCTTCACCTTCGCGGAATACCGAGAAGTTCATTTGCATACACTGCTGTAAATCTTTACGAATCTGTACTGGATCTTCACCTGTAGTTGATGACTCCCAACGATTAGTACGAGCTAGAGAGGCTTCTAAATCAGACTCTGAAGCATCTTTACCGTTTTGAGTATCGTTTAAGTAAGTACCTAAGAAGTTACCTGCTGCACGTCCAAATACCACTAAATCTAGTAATGAGTTACCACCTAAGCGGTTAGCACCATGAACTGATACACAAGCAATTTCACCAACGGCAAATAAACCTTCAACGATTGTTTCTTTACCATCGCTGCCAATATTAAGCGCTTGGCCATTTACATTACAAGGCACACCACCCATTTGGTAGTGACATGTAGGTATAACCGGGATAGGTTCATCTGCTGGGTCAATATGAGCAAACGTTTTAGATAAATCACAAACACCTGGTAGACGTTTGTATAACGTTTCACGGCCTAAATGATCAAGCTTAAGTTTGATATGAGGACCATACTGTGGATGGTCACAACCACGACCTTCACGTATCTCTGTCATCATTGAACGAGCAACAACATCACGACCGGCTAAATCTTTAGCATTTGGTGCGTAACGTTCCATAAAGCGTTCGCCATCTTTGTTAAGAAGGTAACCACCTTCTCCACGACAACCTTCAGTTACTAGCACACCAGCACCTGCGATTCCCGTTGGATGGAACTGCCACATTTCCATGTCTTGCATTTGAATGCCAGCACGAAGTGACATACCAACACCGTCACCCGTATTAATATGAGCATTAGTCGTTGATGCGAAGATACGACCTGCACCACCTGTTGCTAATACCGTTGCACGGGCTTTAAAGTAAACTACTTCACCTGTTTCAATACAAATAGCTGTGGTACCAACTACAGCGCCGTCGCTATTTTTAACTAAATCTAAGGCGTACCACTCAGAGTAAACGTTAGTTTTGTTTTTAACATTTTGCTGATATAAACAATGCAATAATGCATGGCCTGTACGGTCAGCTGCTGCTGCTGTACGAGCGGCTTGTTCACCACCAAAGTTTTTAGATTGACCACCGAAAGGACGTTGATACACTTTGCCTTCTTCGGTACGAGAAAAAGGTAAGCCCATTCTCTCTAATTCGATTACTGACTCTGGGCCAGTTTTACACATGTATTCAATTGCGTCTTGGTCACCGATATAATCAGAGCCTTTAACGGTATCGTACATATGTTGTTCCCAATGATCTTCATGTGCATTACCTAAAGCAACGGTAATACCACCTTGAGCTGATACTGTATGAGAACGAGTTGGGAAAACTTTAGAAATCAAGGCACATGATTTGCCTGACTCTGAAATTGCTAATGCTGCGCGCATACCTGCGCCGCCTGCGCCAATTACTATGGCGTCAAATTCACGAATTGGAACGCTCACTTACACACCCCACACAATTGAGAAGCCAAACACTACGTAGGCTAATAACAAAACTGAAAAGAAAAACTGCAATGCAGCACGTAAGAACGCTGGTTTGATATAATCTGACAATACTTGCCAAACACCAATTTTAGCGTGCACAAGTAGCGCTAACAAGGCTAACAATGTGGCGATTTTTACGGGCATACAAGCAAAGAACCCTTGCCAAACATCATAAGTAACACTTGGTGTTATTACAAAAAAACCAGCAAGTAGTAAGGTGTATAGTACAAGTATAATTGCACTAGCTCTTAAAAGTATAAAATCATGCACACCATTTCGGCCTGCTGAAGCGACGACATTTACCATAACCAAACTCCTATCACTGCCGATACAGCTAACCAAATAACGATAATTAATTTGGCACTCGTATTACCTGAAGTTAATTCTTCAAAATGACCTAGGTCCATTAACAAGTGTCGAACACCCGCTAAGACATGGTAAGTCAATGCTGATAAGCAGCCAAAGATAATAAATTTAAAGAAAAAGCCTTCAAGACATTCTTGAATGCTAGCAAATCCTTCAGCAGAAGAGAGAGAGGTTGAAAGGGTCAATAATAAGATGCCAATTGCAAATACCATAATTACACCAGATATACGGTGTAAGATTGAAGCATTAGCAGCTGGGTGCATCTTTATTGTAGATAGATCTATATTTACAGGACGTTGTTTTTTCACAATTGTTGCCTAAAGAGCTCGAAAGCCTTCAACTTTTATTATTGTTACTCATGAACTACCTTTTAGAATTTAGTTTTCATTTCAAATGACGCAAAATAAATACTAAAGAGATTACTAATAAGTAATTCCCGAAATGAACGGTAACTGCTTTTATCAATAACAGCGACTAGGCCGTATTATAGTTCACAGCCGCACTAATATTAACGAATATCAGTTTGCTTAGCTAAGAATTTCTATTAATACTTTCGTATAAGAAAAAAGTAATAATTAATAAATATTCATTCTTAATGAATAAGAAGTTCACTTCCTATTTTTCAGTAATTCGCTAAGCAATAAAAAACAATCACAGAACGGGCTAGATTATATAGCCGATAGTCAATAAATACAATTTTCCTGCAAGAGTAATAACTTGTGTTTTAAACTAACGGTTATTTTTTAATCTATTTTATGACTGTCATCAAACTTTAGTCTAATGGCTATTACAATTTATTCTAGAATTAAGGTAGAATGTCGGCAGTTTGATTTACCCAAGCGACGTTATAAAACTGACTAATTTTTCATTTTTTTTGAATTTAGTACTAATATTCTTTTAATCAGTGAAGTACTAACTCGTAAGTCAGATTGTCACAAATAAATTGCAAATTAAAATTGATAGGGGATAAAAAATATGGCTGAATCTAAAGCCTCACTAAGTATTGACGGTAAAGAAATTACCGAACTGCCCATTCTTAAAGGCACCGCAGGTACTGATGTAATTGATATTAGAACCTTAGGTGGTCATGGCTTTTTCACTTACGACCCTGGCTTTTTAGCAACTGCTTCATGTGAGTCGTCAATCACATTTATTGATGGTGGTAAGGGTGTATTACAACACCGTGGTTATCCTATTGATAGCTTAGCTAAAGAAGCTGATTACTTAGAAGTTTGTTACATTCTACTTAATGGTAATGCACCTACCCAAGATGAATATGAAGAGTTTAAAGGCATCATCACTAACCATACAATGGTGCATGAAAAGCTAGTACATTTCTTCCAAGGTTTCTTACCTGATGCACATCCAATGGCTATGCTTTGTGGTGTTGTTGGCGCGTTATCTTCTTTTTATCACAGTGACTTAGATATCACTGATAATGAGCAGCGTAAACGTAGCGCACACCGCTTAATTGCTAAAATGCCAACTATTTCAGCAATGGCGTATAAATACAGTGTAGGGCAACCTTTTGTATACCCACGCAACGACTTAACCTACGCTGAAAACTTCTTACACATGATGTTCTCTGTGCCTGCTGAAGAATACAAAGTAAGCCCTATCGTTGCTAGTGCAATGGATAGAATCTTTACTCTTCATGCTGATCACGAGCAAAACGCTTCAACGTCAACAGTACGTTTAGCCGGCTCTTCAGGTGCTAACCCTTATGCTTGTATAGCAGCAGGTGTAGCTTCATTATGGGGCCCTGCACACGGCGGCGCAAATGAAGCATGTTTAACTATGCTTGAAGAAATTGGCAGCTTAGACAGAGTTGATGAATTCGTTGCAAAAGCCAAAGATAAGAATGACCCGTTCCGCTTAATGGGCTTTGGTCATCGTGTTTATAAAAACTTTGACCCTCGTGCGACAGTAATGCGTGAAACATGTCATGAAGTATTGCAAGAGCTTGGTATTAACGATCCGTTACTTGATGTTGCAATGGCATTAGAAAAAGTTGCATTAGAAGACCCATACTTCATTGAGAAGAAACTTTACCCGAATGTAGACTTCTACTCAGGTATTATCCTTAAAGCTATTGGTATCCCAACCAGTATGTTTACGGTAATCTTCGCTATGTCTAGAACCGTAGGTTGGATTGCTCATTGGGATGAGATGTTATCTCAACCAGGACAAAAAATCGGTCGTCCTCGTCAAAAATATACTGGCGAAATCAATCGTGAGTTCGTACCTTTATCTAAAAGATAAAAGTAGATCACATATATTATTACCAATTTAAAAATTTGGTAATAACGCATAAAAAAGGTAGCATTTGCTACCTTTTTTATTGCCATAATTTTATAATTATTCACTTTAAAATACGGAAACCACACTTACAAAGGTTGATTTTTAATCAAAAATAGAGGGGAAATCCGCCAAAAAGACTATAGTTTTTATTTATTAGAGTAATAACTACTATTCACAAAAGAAATACATAAAAGTATTTTTTCACAAGAAAATTGATTGTTTTAGCTAAATTTTTGCCGATAACCTTTGGGTGTTAAGCCTGTAAAGCGTTTAAAAAGCTGTCTAAAACTGCTGATATCTTCATAGCCTACTGACCAAATTATCTGATTTATACCGTCTGTGGTTTTTTCTAACTTGTCCTTTACCTGCTCTACACGGATCCTTTGTAGGTAATTGATAGGGTTTTCATTAGTCGCTTGCTTAAACCTACGCTTAAAAGTACGCGTCCCTAAGCCAACCTTCTCTGCCAGTGCATCCATAGATATATCACTATTATAGTGACGTTCAAGCCAATCCTGAGCAGCTAGAATAGCTTTATCCTCATGCTTCTTTTGTGCTTGAAAGGTAAGATAGGGTGACTGCTTTTGTCTTACCGGATCAAAAACCAAGAACTTGGCACAATCAGAAACAATGTCTTTTCCTAGGGTTCTATCGATAAGATACAAAGCAAGATCAATGTATGACATTGAGCCTCCAGAGCAAATGATATCGTCATTATCGATGATTAATTGATCACAATCTAAGCGTATATAAGGAAATACACGTTTAAATAGATCGGCACTACGCCAATGAGTGGTTGCCGTTTTTCCAGCTAATAGCCCAGAGGAAGCTAATAAGAATGCACCGGTACAAAAGCTTGAAATAATACTTCCCTGCTTTTTGCAATGTGTTAACCATTGCTTAATAGTATCTTTATCATCAATTTCAATATCATCTTCGCAACAATCTATCAGTACTTCGACAGAAGCAGATAAAATAATAATATCTGGTGCATCTGCAACATTTAAATGCTGAGTGGGTTTTATTTCAATGCCATTATAGCCATGAACACCTTTGTTTTTCATGGTGACAATTTGGCAATCAAAGTTATCAATAACACCTTCACCATAACGACGGTTTATACAATAGTTTGCCGTATAAAAGACATCTAATACCCCATACACGGCCGATACCATGCAGTTTTCGGTGGCTAAAACTAATACTTTCATAATTACTCCATGAGTTTACCCAAACCAACAGTGACATATTTGACATTAAGTATGGCAAATATGCCACCTTACAAAAATATTCTCAAGCGTTAATATTTATTGCTCGCTGTACTTGTTAAATTTCAACAAAGGAAATATTCATGGAAAATACTTTAAAGTTATTTCGATTAGTTCACAGAATATCGTTAGCTGCCTTTTTATTATTAATCGCATTCGTTCCATTAACATCTGAGGTCAATGAAATTACCGCTTTTGTGATTTTACCGAGCTTTTTAATTTTTATATTTTCAATAAGCATTATCGTTGAACAAAAATTAGATAAGCTTTCTTTGAGAAAAAATACTGTTAATAAACCTCAAACTTGCTTAATTAAAAAGTGTTTCCACAAAAGTTGCTTAAGTTAGTTTTAATCAATAGCGCTATCTCGGTATAATAACGATAGTTTTATAATACCGTTTAAGCGCTTTTTTCATGTCTGATTACTCTTTACGATTTGGTGGTATTGCCCGCCTTTACGGCACTCAAGGTGCCCAGTTACTACAAAAATCTCATTTTTGTGTTGTTGGTATAGGAGGTGTTGGCTCCTGGGTTGCCGAATCATTAGCTAGAAATGGTATTGGTCAAATAACCTTAATCGACCTTGACGATATTTGTATGAGTAATATCAATCGACAAATTCATGCACTAACTAACACTGTTGGCATGAGTAAAGTTGAGGTGATGCGTGACCGTATCATACAAATCAACCCCGGTTGCCAAGTAAATATAATTGAAGACTTTGTCACTATTGATAACTTAGCTGAATTGCTCTCTGCTCAAGATATGCCAAGTAAATATGATTATGTCATTGATGCTATTGATGCGGTTGATATAAAAACACGAATTATTGCTTACTGTAAGCGAAATAAATTACCTGTTATAACGATAGGTGGTGCTGGTGGTCAGGTAGATCCTAGCCAAATTGCGATTACGGATTTAAGCAAAACTTACCAAGATCCATTATTAGCTAAAGTTAAAAATCAACTTAGACGAGAGTTTAACTTCCCTCGTGCTGATATAGCTAAAGCAAGTAAACGAAAATTTTCTGTCGATGCCGTATTTTCAACTGAGCAACTACGTTACCCTGATGAAACAGGTGGTGTTTGCTTAGCTAAACCTGATGCTAGTGAAAATGGTGGTGCAGCTACTCGATTAGATTGTAGTGGTGGCTTTGGTGCCACAACTCATGTTACTGCTACATTTGCATTTTTTGCTGTGGGTAGAGCTATTGATAAATATTTGAAGAAGGCTTCCTAAGCTTTGTACTTTAGAGCGGCATAAACCATTTCTTCCACCTTTTATAATGTAGCTAGCGCACTTTGTTTGATTTTTTCGACAATTGCCAACACGCCATTCCCTCTGGACGGGCTTAACTGTTGCATTAAGCCTAACTTTGCAAAGTAACTTTCAACATCAAAGGCTTGTATTTGCTGAGCCGTTTTACCATTGAAGGCGGCAAGTACTATCACCAGTAAACCGCGAATTACTTTTGCATCGCTATCAGCTTGAAAGTACAACTTTCCTTGCTTTGACGGCACGGTTAACAACCAAGCTAAGCTTTCGCAACCTTGAATAAGTGTCTCATCATTTCGCAAATCCTTCCCTAATCGGGGCAGTTGCTTGCTAAGTAGCATAATTTCCCGATGACGATTATGCCAACCTGCAGATTTAGCAAACTGATTAATAATATCATCACTATTTAACTCGCTCGTTGGTATCACTTGCTGAGCCAAAATTTTTGTATCAGGTTTGCTCTCGCCGCTAGTTATTGTTTTTAAACTAGCAATAAAATAATCTATTTCTTCAAAGGTATTGTATGGCGCCATAGATACACGTAAACAGCCATTAGCTTTAAAGTACTCCATTAAAGGCATTGCACAATGATGACCGCTACGAATAGCTATATTAAAACTGTCTAAAGCGCTGGCAATATCATGGTTGTGATGATCTGCTATGCTAAAAGCAATAACAGGGATATCAGGAATACCTGGCGTGAGAAATCTTACTTGTGAAATATTCGTTAAGGCTTGAAAACAGTATTGAGTGAGCTGGAGCTCATACTGCTGAATATTTTTATCATGGTATTGATTATTGAAAGCTACTGCCTGTGAAAAAGCTATAACACCTGCAATATTGGGTGTTCCCGCTTCCAATTTAAAAGGTAATTCATTGAAAGTCGTCGCTTGGTTAAAGCTTACTTTTTTAATCATTTCTCCGCCCGCCTGATAAGGAGGCAGGGTATCTAAAATAGGCAGCTTTCCATAAAGCACTCCGACCCCAGTTGGACCATACATTTTATGTGCGGAAAACACATAAAAGTCGCAATCTAGTGCTTGTACATCAATAGGGAAATGCGCTACGGCTTGCGCGCCATCAATAACCGTTATTGCCCCGACCTGCTTTGCTTTTTTGACTATAGCGTCAATAGGATTAATTTTACCTAATACGTTAGATACGTGAGCACAACAGACCAATTTAGTGCGTTCATTCAGTAATGTTTCATAAGCATCAATATCAATTTGACCATTTTCTTCTAGCGTTAACACTCTGATAATGGCGCCGGTTTGCTCTGCTATTAACTGCCAAGGCACAATATTGGCGTGATGTTCACTTACTGAAATGATAATTTCATCGTTTAGGTTTAGTATTTGTTTACCAAGGGTATTGGCAATTAAATTAATACTTTCAGTCGCCCCCTTTGTCCAAATAATTTCTTTCTCGGATTTCGCATTTATGAATTTTTGAACATTCTGCCTTGCTTGTTCAAAAGCCAAAGTTGCTTTTGCGCTGAGAGAATGGGATGCACGATGTACATTAGCATTATAGTGTTGATAATACGCTTGATAGCTATTAATAACACAGTGTGGTTTTTGCGTTGTTGCTCCATTATCAAAATAAATAACGGGCTCAACTTTACTTTGTTTAGCTTTTTGTTCGCTATCAAGATGAATACTTGGCTTACTACCGCAAAGTAGTGGAAATTGCAGTCGAAACTTATTTACATCAAAACTCGTCATGGTTCGCTATTTAAAATAAAAACATCATAATTTGATCACAATTATACCTTATATTAATCACTTAGTATTTATAGTGAAAATAAAGCAGCAACAAAGCTTAAAAATTGAGATTTCTAGCGGCTTTTACGCTATTATTAATAAAATGTTAACAGATTCAAAGGAGGAATTGTATGGCATTGTATTCTTGGTTTGTAGCAGCAAAACGAAAGATAAATAAGAATAGTAAATTTATTGGCAAGGAATCTAAAGAATTAACTATTAGAGATAAATATTTAGAAAGCTATACCATGTGGCCAATAGCTAAAGTTATACAAGGAGAGCAAGTTACGCCTCCGGTAAAAAAGAGTCAAAATACTCAGCTGAATGAAAAAGCACTATTTAACTCTGAAAGTAAAACATCTCTATGCACGGTGTTAACCGTAAAAGACACAAAAAAAGCGGTATAAGCACTCCAATACTTATTTACAAGGTAATCAAAAGTTGCCTTGTAAAATCATTTCCCGTCTATGCTGTTTATCTTCCCATTTTGCAGACTGTTTAAGCCAGTAACCCGCTTCCTTTATATTCCCTGAGGTAAAATGTGCTAGCGCAATATTATAATGAAAACTTGGCATCAAATATTTCATTGAGCCTGTTTGTAAAAAATGTAGATACTCACGAGGAAAGTCTAGTGAAAAATATTGCATTTTAGTGGTTTTATTTAGCGGGCTATATGCTGAAAAACCAACACTACCCTCACCTTGCCTTTGATTACTTCGCTGACAAGTCTTCCCTTTAAATAGACCTATTTCGTGCTGAAACTTTGTTGGTGTGCCCAATCGCCACTTATCCTGAGTCGATGTACTACTATTTTTAACCGGCTGTAAAATTGGCGTAGTTTGTTTAATATGTTTCCCCCAAGCCAATTGCGATAATATATTAGCTCGAACTTCTCTTCGATTTCCCTGATATTGCTCAGCTAATACAGCAACATTTTCTGAAAATGCTTGCTGTTGAATACTTTGACACGCTTTATGCTCTACAGCTAAAGGATACTCATCGACAAAACCCAATAAATGGCTTATCTCATGAACAAAAACATCAAAGTTATCAGCAGCATCAATATATAAAATACCTAAATGCACATTCGCACCTCCTTCTGGCAATAAGGCTCCAATAAACCGAGTATCTACACTCTGTGCAAGCGCCTTCCAGCTCTTTTCGTTACATTGAATGCTTTTCCCCGTCTCTGCGGTGCAAGCCAATGTATCAATGGGCATATAACGTACTGGTGTAAAACAGATATATTGACTTAATGGGTGTTCTTCAAATTGTCCAATTAGCTCCTCAAGGTGCTGTAAATGTGAAAATCGTGTAGCAAATAGTTGCATACTTTGAGGGCAAGTAGGCAATTTAGTGATATTGTTTTCAACAGCTAATACTTGATAATGATTTATTTGGGCTAATAAAGAATTGCCTTTCGCATCTGCAGAAATTAACCCTCTATATTCAGCAAGCTTATTTTTAACAACTCCAAGGCTCCCTTGTGTTATTGCTATCTTTATTTCCAGAATTTGAGCTGCTATTAAAGCTTGCTCATCATTAAGTAATGCAAGTTTAGTTAACAGTTCACTCGCTAATTCAAAATTATCTTGCTGGTAATAATACTGAGCTAGAGCAATATACGCAGACGGAAATCGTAAACGGATACTTTGTTGATACCAAGTAATAGCTTGTGGGATAAAATTTTGTGTTTGATAAAATAAGGCTAATTGATAAGCCGCCTCACCATGCGTTTTCGCTAACCTTTTGGCTAACAACTGCCATGTTAAGCTATGTTTGTCTGATTGCTGCCATGCAAAGTTTAACGCTGCTTCATTATTTTGCTCTAAAGCATAGCTTAGTTGTGCTGAGGTATGTTTATGATTACTAATTTTCTTGGTTAAATAAGTAGCTAAAAAGAATGAGCTAGATGGCAGCACCATTAAAAAACATATCAATATGACAATACGAATCCAAAGGTGCTTTAGCGTGATAACCATTATGAGGAATTAGCTAGGCTTCTGATCTTTAGTTACCGTTACTTTTTTAATTCGCATTAAGTCTAATTCTAGTTGTGAGTATCTGTGCTCAACAAACTCATAAACATTAGTGCTAATTGATAACTTGAAAAAATTCATTGCGGCGCCAGGGTAGCCTTTCATTTGATTATATTTACCTAAATAAAAGTATGCTTCACAGAGTCTGTCAGTTAATGCCTTACTTGAAGTAACACCACGTGTTAAACCACTGATAAATTCTTCTTGGCTAATTTCACCTAAATATAAATGAATAACTTGTTTTGCCCAATTATCATCGGCAATTAAATCCCCCTTTGTAGAGAGAGTCGTTTTAGCTTGTTCCGGGTTTAACTGATACTGAGCAAGGTAAAGCCATAACAAGCGGTAAGGATCATCAAGTCTTCCATTGGCAAACACCTCAAAGTCTTGCGTTGCTAACTCTGGTCTATCACCGTAATAAAGCGCTATTCCGCGATTTAAATGTACATATTCATGCTCTGGCTCTAAATCTAACACTGAATCAAACTTCTCATAAGCTTGAGAAAACTCACGTATTTGAGTGAAGTATATCCCTAAAAAGTTATACGCGTCCGCAAGTTTATTATTTTGCTGAAGTGCTTGAGTGAAATCGATTCTTGCTAATGTACGTAAACCGACACTGTCATAGAGTACACCACGATCGAATAAAATTTTAGCTGATTGCTCATCAGTTAGTTTTGCACGTGTAAGAAAATCTGAATAGCGGGCTATCGCGATTTCGCTTTTAAAATTAATTGGCGCTGGCTCAGCGATAATTAACTGCTCTAAACCCACAGAGGTTGAACTTTTGCTAGAGCTTGATAACGTTGAACAGCCTTGTACAAATAGTGTTGTACAAATCAAAGCTATTTGGCTGATTTTATATAAAGATGAATTCACTAAGTTGCCTTGCTAATGATAAATAAGAAGATGGACTAATACCAAGGACATAATTGGTATAAACATCATTCGATTGTACTTCACTTTACCGCTAATCACATAATAAAAAAGGAGCCAACAGGCTCCTTTTTCAACTAATTACACGCTAAAGTGCTTTTTAAACAATATTACTCAGCAGCAGGTGCTTCTTGAGCTTCTTCAGCTGGCTTTTCAATCGCTTCTTTTATGCTTAAACGTACACGACCTTGTCTATCAACTTCTAGAACTTTAACTTTCACTTCTTGACCTTCAGATAACACGTCACTTACATTGTTAACGCGCTCTTCAGAAATTTGTGAAATATGTACTAAACCATCTTTACCAGGAAGAACGTTAACGAACGCACCAAAATCTACGATGCGAACAACTTTACCTGTGTATAGTGTACCCACTTCAATTTCAGCAGTTAGCGCTTTAATGCGATTGATTGCATCTTCAGCTTGCTCACCAGATGTTGCAGCAATTTTAACTGTACCGTCATCATCGATTTCGATTGTTGTGCCAGTCTCTTCAGTCAATTGGCGAATTGTTGCGCCACCTTTACCTATGATGTCACGAATCTTATCTTGGTTAACTTTCATAGTATGAATGCGTGGTGCAAACTCAGAAATTTCTGTTCTATGGCCACCAATCGCTTCATCCATTACAGATAAAATATGAGTACGAGCTGCTTTTGCTTGGTTTAAAGCAATTTGCATGATCTCTTGTGTGATACCTTCAATTTTGATATCCATTTGTAAGGCAGTAATACCACCGGTAGTACCTGCTACTTTAAAGTCCATATCACCTAAGTGATCTTCATCACCTAAAATATCAGAAAGAACAACAAAGTTATCACCTTCTTTCACAAGACCCATTGCGATACCTGCAACAGAAGCTTTGATTGGAACACCAGCATCCATTAGCGCTAGAGAGGTACCACATACAGAAGCCATTGAAGATGAACCATTTGATTCAGTAATTTCAGATACTACACGTACAGCATACGGGAATTCTTCAATGGTAGGCATTACAGCTAACATACCACGTTTAGCTAGACGGCCATGGCCAATTTCACGACGCTTAGGAGAGCCAACAAAACCAGTTTCACCTACACAGTATGGAGGGAAGTTATAGTGAAGCATAAAGGCATCAGTTTTCTCGCCTAAAATACTGTCAATACGTTGTGCATCACGTTGTGTACCTAAAGTAGCAGTAACTAATGCTTGTGTTTCACCACGTGTAAATACAGAAGAGCCATGAGTACGTGGTAATACGCCAGTCATCACGTCTAAAGCACGGATTGACTCAGGATCACGACCATCAATACGAGGGCTACCTTGAGTAATACGACCACGAACAACAGTTTTCTCTAAGTCGTGAAATAACTCTTTTGCTTCAGCAACATTAAGATCTTCATCAGCAGCTAATAATTGTTCAACAACTGAGTTGCGGATTTCAGCAATTTTTTCATAACGAACTGCTTTTTCAGTAATTTGATATGCTTCGTTTACTTGCGCTTCAGATAGCTCAGCAATTTTTGCTACTAGCTCAGCATTTTTCTCTGGTGCAGTCCAATCCCATGCAGGAGTATTAACATCAGCTTTAAATTCTTTAATCGCATCAATTGCAACTTGCATTTGCTCATGACCATACACTACAGCACCAAGCATAACTTCTTCTGATAAAACATCAGCTTCAGACTCAACCATTAATACCGCAGAATCAGTACCAGAAACTACTAGGTCTAATTGACTTGTTGGTAATTCAGATTGTAATGGGTTAAGAATGTATTGACCTTCATTGTAACCAACGCGCGCTGCGCCAACAGGACCACTAAATGGTACGCCAGCAACAGCAAGTGCAGCAGAAGCACCGATAAGAGAGATAATATCAGGGGCAATTTCAGGGTTAACAGAAACAACGGTGATAATAACTTGCACTTCGTTAGTAAACCCTTCTGGGAATAATGGACGAAGTGGACGGTCAATTAAACGTGCAATTAGTGTTTCTTCTTCTGAAGGACGACCTTCACGCTTGAAGAAACTACCTGGAATTTTACCAGCAGCATAAGTACGCTCTTGGTAGTTAATTGTTAATGGGAAGAAATCTTGCCCTTCTTTTGCTTCTTTTTTAGCAACAACAGAAACTAATACGCAAGTATCGTCCATGCTTGCCATAACAGCAGCAGATGCTTGACGAGCAATTGCGCCCGTTTCAAGCGTTACGGTATGTTGACCGAATTGAAATTTTTTAGTGATTGGATTTAACATCTAATGTGTTTCCTTTAATTTATACATATCACATGTAAGGTATTGATATTCTAATCAATCTGTACAATTATTTATTCACTTAGACACTCATTCTATGGTGTAAGTAGAACAAAAAATTATACAGTTTGATTGATTATTTTCGTTAATTTTTTGCTCAATATCCTCCTGCCCAACGTGATTAAAATAATTAGGCAAAAAAAATAAGCACGCATATTATACTGACCTGAGCGCTATTTACTAGCAAGAATAGTGAGTTAAGTTGGATTGACTACAAAAAAGAACATTCGGGTATTTATTAAGCTAGGGGTTGTTGAACTTTCGCGGTTAAATTTTGTTCGAGATAAAAGCGTTTTAATCGCGGCGAGTAGTTTTTAGCCTAGTCATTCTAAGCAAATACTACTCAACAATGAGCAAAGCGCTTTTAGCCGAATCCTTCGGACAGCGTTTGTTGGACATTTTTACGGCGTTATCGCCTTTTTATGTGACGTCACATGGATGTGACTTATTAGATAATGCAGGAGCAATTATCCTGAACAACCACATGACAAAGGCTCTGCCTTGTATAAATACCCAACAATTCGCTGCAAAAACAATCTCAAAAGATCAACAGCCCGTAAATAAATAGCGAGATTAAGGATTAATATGCTTTTGATATAAAGCGCTTTGGGCTCCTGCAGGATCCTTGATCACAACATACTTATCATCTCCCATCGATTTAATGTTAGTCACTAATGCGCCTCCTTGTGCTTCTACAGTGGTAACTGCCAGTTCAATATCAGCCACTAAAAAATATGGTAGCCAAACTGCTGGCATATCCTCATTAGCCCCCTTAGCATGACAAACGCCGGTAACGAATGAGTTACTCTGTGCATCAGTTTGTTCAGTATCATTGTTTTCTGTAGTTTTAGCGCTCATAGCAAAGTCAGCATAGGGCTCACCGTTACAGCTCATATTGACAGCTTCACTTTGCCAACCTAATACCTGTATATAAAAGTTTTTAACTTGCTCTGCATTAGGCACAGATAAATCCATCCATGCCATATCACCTATCTGATTACCGTACATAAGATTATCCTTTAACCGTTTTTAAAATTTACATCAATTTTGGATTTTTTGGATAAAAGCGCTCTGGTAAGGCACTAATATGTTCAAAAAAACGTGTGTCTTTATAAGGTAGCTTCATAAAGCCAGATATGCCAAGACCATCGATAGTTGGTAGTAAGGCTAAGATTTCAGCTAGGCATTGACTGAACTCGGCTTTTTTATCGTGGTTTAATAACATCAAATAACTGTGAATTTTTAAATGGGTTGGTAACACTTCAAAAATAATGCAGCCGGTATGATGAATTAGATTTAACCTAGATAATACCGCCATCATTTCATCAGGCAGATATAAATATTCATCGGGATCTTTGCCATCTTCAAAATAAGAATGGAGCTTAGTGATATCATCAATATCAGCAACATCACTTACTTCAAAAGCAATTTCCTGCTCTGCATTAGCAATAAATGGTTTAGTGGCGTTGTCACGTTCAACATGCAGGGTGTTTCGAGCATTAAACAAACAACTTTTGAACATACCAATACGAAAAATCCCTTGCGCCAAGTGGATCATGTTATTTACTGAGCTTTCAAATGAGGCTTTTAAACTGGCATCAAATAAGGTCAAATTAGAGTCGATATAAACGCCCTCTTTTGCCCAACGAATAGCTAAACCACCTACAACAGGAAAATTACCTAAACGACTCAAAGCGGCGATAAATGCTTTTTCATTATCCCCCATTCCCATCAAGTAATTCTTGTAATATTTTTCTAACTGCACGTCATCAATATCACTAAGTTTATCTGCGTCAGACTCCTCACGTAAAAAAGATTTTCGAGAGCCATAAACTACGGTATCTATTTCTTCTTTTTGGCCAGTTACATGACGTTTTACCCACACAGGTATCATTGGCTCAGTTTTGTTAACTGTTGCTGTATCTGATAACACCAATTGTTTTAAGTAAGATAAATTATTAAAAAAATAATCACCCGCCTGATTGCGCTTCTTTTCATCATCACATAACATTGCCGTCAATACATTTGCTAGCATCTTAGGCAAACCTAGTGAACTTGGCGGAATAATTTGACTTCCATAGCGACATGATTGTCCGGATGCTATGGCATATAAAGTTGCGGCTAACCCTTGCTCGTCAAACCGTGGTGAAGATAAACCGCCGTTGATTTGTTCCGGCCCGATAAAATAAACATCACCTAAGCGAGCATTACTGTTTTGTAAGTCGCTACTCATTAAGTCCATAACATTATTACTGGTACTCTGCCCATCAACATCAAGCTGAGCAATAACTGCTGAGCCCCAATCAATAAGCTGTACTAAACCTGTACTGTCATCAAAAACAACATTCGAAGGTTTAATATCACCATGGACATAAGGTTTATTTTGTGGATGGGCATTAGCATCACGTAAATAAAGTAAAATATCGGCTAATTGAATAGCAATACTGACGACAAGCTCTGGTGCTAAGGGGCCTTTCTGATGTGAGAGTTTTTCTAAATCTATACCTGGTGCTCGGCTCATTTGTAAAATGGATTGCCGTTTGATTTTTTGATAATCAATCACTCTTGGTATTTGCAAGTGACTTAATTGCCCTTGAATATCGGCTTCTTCACTTAGTCGGTCTTGCACGTGTTGAGGTAAATTTGAACGTGAAAACTTAAATACAACATCTTCTCCATCACTATTGATTGCCGAGAACACAAAACCATAGGCGCCTTTACCTAAGAGTGCTATTTCTTTATAACCTAAGCTTTTAAGTTGCTGTTGACATAAATCTACCCACTCTTTTAATTTAGTAGCATCTTCATGATTCAATAAGTAAATAGATTGTTCTTCGGCAATATAAAAATGCTGAAGTTGCTTATCTTGAACGTTTTCAGACAAATTTGAACTCACTTTTCTGTCAATAAAATCAATTTTCAATCAAAATGGTATAAATTAATATTACCTTTATAATGAATTAAACATAACTAGTTGGATATAAAAATGATTAAAAAACTCTCCATCATTATTGCTGCAATTATTGCGCTACCTTTCATCATCGCCCTTTTTGTTAAAAGTGACTATGCAGTTGAGCGACAAGTTACCATCAACAAACCTATTTTTGAGGTATTTAGTTATATCAAACACCTCAAAAATCAAGATAATTATAGTAAATGGGCGTTAATGGATCCTAACATGACAAAAACCTTTAATGGTACCGACGGCACGGTTGGCTTTATTTCCGCTTGGGATAGTGAAAACGAAGAAGTAGGAAAAGGTGAACAGGAAATAATGAGTATCATCCCTAATAAGCGAATAGATTATGAGTTACGATTTTTAGCGCCATTTGAATCAACCTCTCCCGCTTATATGACAGTGATGATATCGACTAATAATACAACCACTGTCGCTTGGGGTTTTGAAGGTCGTATGGACTACCCAACAAATTTAATGTTTTTGTTTATGGATTTTGAAAAAATTATTGGTGATGACTTACAAACAGGACTAAATAACTTAAAAGTAATTATGGAAAAATAACCCTGAGTTTGATGAAATTTGGCTTGCTGAAGCGCAAGCCAAATTTTGTAACCAAACGGGTTAATAACGTTTAGCTCATATGAACTAACATATTACTAGGCTTTTCTAGATAGGATTTCCATAAATTACAAAACCTGGCAATACTGCCGCCATCGATAACTCTATGATCTCCAGACCAACTTACCTGCATAATACTACGTGCTTCAACCTCACCTGCAGCGTTAAACCTAGGCAGAGTTTGTAGCTTTCCTAAAGCAACAATAGCCGATTCAGGCTTATTAATAATAGGCGTTGCAACCGTACCACCAATAGCGCCAATATTTGAAATCGTAATTGTTCCGCCTTTTAAATCACTACTTTGTACTCTACCACTGCGGGCATCAAGGGTTAGTCGACTAATATCAACGGCTAAATCTAATATAGACTTCAGCTGCACTTGCTTCACATTAGGTACAAGCAAGCCTACTTTTGAATCAACCGCCATGCCAATGTTATGATCATTGAAATAGGTTAATTCACTACAGTCTTCATTTACTTGGCTATTAATGACCGGATATTCTTTTAACGCTAGCGACATTGCTTTCATAAAAAACGGCATCATGGTGAGCTTAATGTCTTGCTTTGCCATCTCTTTAACTACGTCTGACTCTTTAAGCGACAAACGTAACTGGATTAGCTCAGTCATGTCTATTTCTTCACAATAAGTAAAATGTGGAATAGTACTTACTGACTCAACCATAGCCTTAGCCATGACGGCTTTAATCCCTTTTATTTTTTCAACGTGACTCATTGCTGTCGTTATGTTTGAAGTTTGTGAAGTAAGTTGAGCATTTTTTCCACCTTGCTCAAAAGCAACAACATCATCTTTATATACTCGCCCTTTTTTACCTGAGCCAGCAACTTCACAAATATTAACATCTAATTCGCGAGCAACACGGCGAACAGCAGGGCTAGCAATAGCTTTACCATTCGCGGCCTTTTGTACAGGTTCAACACTTGATTCAGCTTTTTCTGGCTTTGTGGTCTCACTAGTTACCGGCGCTTTATCAACACTTGTTTCAACAGCCTTTTCTACCGTGTCTTTAGTATCACCTTCAGGGATCATAGAAAATAACGGTGCGTGTACTTTAGCTATATCCCCTTGCTTGTAGAACAATTTATCTATCACGCCAGAGTGCATCGCAGGGATTTGTACTAAGGCTTTATCTGTCATTACATCAGCGATTGGCTGATCTTCTATAATATTGTCGCCTTCTTTAACTAGCCACTCAACCAGTTCACACTCAACAATACCTTCACCAATATCAGGTAAAATAAAATCAATACTCATATTCTTTTCCTAGCGTTTATGGTTAGTAATTTATGCTGCGCTTTATGGCTTCATATATTTTAAGGTGATCTGCCACATATTCTTTTTCAAGTGCTAATGGATAAGGGGTATCTAAACCACACACTCGCTCAATAGGCGACTCTAAATGTAAAAAACATTCTTGTTGGATCGTGGCGGCAATTTCACTAGCAAAACCTGCCGTTAGTGGTGCTTCTTGACTCACTAATAAACGCCCTGTTTTCATCACGGAATTGGCAATAGTTTCAATATCCCACGGCACAATAGTTCTTAAATCTATAACCTCACATGAGATACCATCATTAGATGCTAGATCCGCTGCTTTTTGTAGTAGCTCCATTTGAGCTCCCCAAGCGAGCAATGTGATATCACTTCCTGTTTGTACAACTTCTGCTTTTCCTAGCGGTAACTGGTAATCTTCTTCTGGTACTTCGCCAACAGATGCTCGATATAATCGTTTTGGCTCAAAGAATATCACCGGGTTATCATCACGAATCGAGGCTAACAATAAGCCTTTGGCTTGGTATGGATTTCGAGGAATGACAACTTTCAAACCAGGAGTATGAGCAAAATACGCTTCTGGTGATTGACTGTGATATAAACCACCGGCAATTCCACCACCATAAGGTGAACGAATGGTAAGTTTACCCACATCAAACTCATTACCACTACGATATCTAAATTTAGCCGCTTCATTAACAATCTGATCAAAAGCAGGAAAAATATAATCGGCGAATTGAATTTCAGCGATAGGACGAGAGCCTTGCGCCGCTAAACCATTGGCAAAACCAATAATGCCTTGTTCAACTAATGGAGTATTGAAACAACGTATTTTACCGTATTTATCTTGTAAGCCTGACGTTGCACGAAAAACACCGCCAAAGTGACCAACATCTTCACCAAAACATAGGGTGCTATCATCTTCTGCCATGGCGATATCTAACGCATTATTAATGGCATGTAACATGTTCATTTGTGCCATAACTAGAATTTCCCCGCAGTAAATGGATAGGCTTGTGGATATTTATTTACGTGTTCTTTAACTTCTGCTAACTGCGCTTCAAGCTGCGCAGATGGAACATCGTAAACATCGGTAATTAAGGTATCTATATGTGGTTTATTGATTTTTTCTGAAACTTTTACAGCGGCAAGAACCTCTTCTCTATACTTTTCAAAAAGCGATTTTTCTTGATCTTCATTCCACCAGTTTTGAGAAATCATCCAGTTTTTCATTCGCAAAATTGGATCATTTTCCTGCCACTTAGCTTCTTCTTCACGGGTTCGATAACCAGAAGGATCATCAGATGTAGAGTGTGCCCCTAAACGATAAGACATAGCTTCAATTAGTACGGGTGCATTTTCAGCTAAAGCATATTTACGTGCTGTTTGAGTGGCTTTTATGACCGCCAATATATCATTACCATCAACACGTAAGGTTTTAATACCATAGCCAACACCACGTGAAGCAATACCATTGCCTTTAAATTGCTCGTCAGACGGTGTTGAAATAGCATAACCATTATTTCGACAGAAAAAAATCACCGGTGCTTCTTGAACCGCAGCCATATTTAAACCGGCATGAAAATCACCTTCTGATGCAGCCCCTTCACCGAAATAACATAAGGTGACTTCATCTAATCCTTGAAGTTTCTGACCGTAAGCATAACCTGTTGCCTGTGGAATTTGTGTGCCAAGCGGTGAAGAAACCGTCATATAATTCAGTTCATTTGAACCATAATGAATAGGCATTTGACGACCTTTACCAAGATCTTTCTCATTAGAAAACATTTGGTTCATAAAGTTTTCTAAACTAAAGCCACGGAACATTAAGGCGCCCTGTTCACGATACTGACTCATGATCATATCTTGTGACTTCAAGCCTGCCGCACCACCAACACTTGCAGCTTCTTCACCTAGCGCAGCCATATAAAAACTTAATCGACCTTGACGTTGCGATGCCACCATACGCTCATCTAAGACACGGTGGAAAGCTAAAGTTTCATATACTTTAACGGCAAGCTCTTCATCCATATCAGGCATGTCACTTCCTTCATATATGCTTCCGTCTTGCTTTAAAATTTTTAATTCTGGGATCTCAACGCTGGAGCCATCAATAAAGGTAGGTTTATGTACTACCGGCCCATCATTATAAAGTTCACTACTCATAACTTTCTCTTATTTAGTTACACTTGCGGATACAGGCTTTTTCTTTTTTTTAGTATAGCCAACAATTATTATATATCCCGCAAACATTACCTTTACGTTAACTGCAGTTCAAGATTATCGTGTAATGATGTTAAGTTGAATTGGAAGAAAGTGAACAGGAATGTTTACATTAACTAACCTGAAATCGGTTTAAGAGATATTTAACTTATTGAAATAAAGTGACAAATTACTTTATATATATCTAGCTTGATAGTTTTAGTTAATGCTAGGCAAATTTCGCGTCAATAGCTGGCCTATTGCAAGAGAAATTAATGCATAAGTCAATAAAAGTAGCTTCTAGAGAAACATGTCTATTAAGTAGTATTATTCAATACGCTTGTTAGCAATGGAAATGACCGCTTCGGTTGATAAAGTCGGTATGATAGCTTTGACCTTTTTTTTGGGTAACTTAGAAATAAGTAGGCTAACGGTTTCCATGGCGTTCCTATTTTCTGCAAAAGCGACTAGGTTTTTACCGTTACAACTAATACCATCAAAGATTTTACGGATTTTTAGCCTTTTCGCTTTAAGAAAACTTCGAAGGCGTTTCTTATCATCGACGGCAATATATTGGCAAATATTTTGCGCTACGTTTTCTTCGGAAAGAGCAACTGTCGACGGCAATATTAATCCTAAACAAATTACTAACAATAAATATTTCATAACCTTGGCCTAATTAATTTAACTCATTAACATGAGCTGATGATGTAACTGTAATAGGCGCATCACACATTAAGGTATACAAGAATTTAATACCTTAAACTCCATCCATAGCATGGTGTTTTTGCGTTAATTATTTTAACTCGGTTGCTTTCAATGTTTCTTATACTTTCTCAGTTAACTATAGACAAACACTTTGGATAGTTCCAAGTTTGTCATGGAAGATATTAATTAGTTAAGTATTTTCCATCACCACTGTTAACAAGAAGTAGCAAAATCAAAATGTTAAAGCATGTTAAGCAGTTATTTAAATTAGGAGCTCGCCACTAGGCTGATTGATTTAGAATAGTGCACTGGAGGATGATAGGTTATCAATGAAAAGCAAATATATTGGCTTTTACAGATGTGTCAGAACTATCAAAGCTCATTAAGTTAATCAACTTTGATAGTTTGAGTTATAAGTAGCTTTATTCAGCAGAGATTTCTACCGGGATAACGGTGAGCATAGCCCGTTGACCAATAGCAACATTGGCATTGGGGAAAATGATAGCTTCACCTTCCTTCAGTGTTTTAATCTGCTTATCGCCATCAGTAGCAATTACGGTGCCCACAGGAAAATCAGTAAAATTCTCAACATCATCGGCAAAATGTAAAGAAAACTCTTGATGATGGCGATCAATAATTTGATCTATTTTGAAAAAGCTAAAATCTGTTTCGTCATAGGCGATAACTTGTATTGCTTGTCCTGAAATTAAGGCCGTTAAACTATCACTTACCTTAGCAAAATTATCTCTATCATTTTCGCCAAATGGCTTTACTTTACCTAGCTCTACAGTAAAGGCATGAGCACCAAATTCATTAGAAGAAAAATAACTAAAGGTTGTGGTAGCAGAGTTTGAAAACAAGATTGTATTAACGCCACAAGCAAGCATAAATTGTAATTGCGCTTTCACCCAAGGCTTATTATGTCTAAAAGGATAAACGGCAAACTTATCATTTTTTGAGCCTCTAATGGCAGTATGTAAGTCATAATGAAAACGTTCACCTTGACCCGCTTCAAAAAAATCTCGTACCGTGTTTTCTAATAACAGGGCTCGATGCCGCTCCTTATTAATCAAGCCCGCACCTTGACCTTGATCTTGTGAGTGACCACCAGAAAACAAGCGATTTAAGTTCTCTTCAACAAAGCGCTGACCAATATTAATAGAAGCTGGATTACCAAACAAAAACAGTACTCTATGCTGAAGCGTTAACTCACCTAAAATGAGTTGTTTGATTAAATCGCTGCAAATTTCAATTGGCGCCGTTTCATTACCATGAACAGCACTAGAGAGTACTATATCTTTAGTCGATACGGACTCAAGCGGTTCAAAAATCATAATCCCTGTATCAAGTACTGACACTTTACTTCGGGCAAGACTTTCTTTATTAACAATTTCAAAACTAAAGGCAGGCATATGAAACTCATGACTACGAGTTAAGTGTAAAAAATCACCCGTCGCCAACAATTGAGATTGTAATTTCGCTGCTGATAATTGTTCTTGTGGGTATGGCATAACGCCCCTTAAATTTAGCTTTTGAGAGGTAAAACACACCGACTGACTATCAGTGTGTTTTGATATTTATTCTAGAGAGGAGGTTATAATCCCGCAGATTTGAATACTGTACTAACAATCTCTTGTGCTTCATTAATGATAGTTTGCAAATGCTGTTCATCAATAAAACTTTCTGCATAAATTTTATATATTTCTTCTGTGCCCGATGGACGAGCAGCAAACCAGCCATTTTGTGTGGTGACTTTAATACCACCAATCGCCGCATTATTTCCAGGCGCATGAGAAAGTACTTGATTAATTTTCTCACCGGCAAGCGTATCAGCCAAGATATCGTTACTAGATAATGCCGTTAGCACTTTTTTCTGCTCAATTGATGCAACAGCTTCAACTCTACCATAACATGGCTGACCTAGTTCGCTCACTAGTTCAAGATAATGTTGGTGAGGGTCTTTACCTGTTACCGCAAAAATTTCAGCCGCTAAAAGAGCCATAATAAAGCCGTCTTTATCTGTAGTCCAAGTGCTACCGTCACGTGCAATAAAAGCAGCACCGGCACTTTCTTCACCGCCAAAGGCATAACTTGCATCATTTAAACCATCAACAAACCATTTAAAACCTACCGGTACTTCTGAAAGAGGACGGTTTATTTTATCCGCTACACGATCAATTAACGAACTTGAAACTAAGGTTTTCCCTATTTTACAATCTTTTGGCCAATCTCTATTTGTCATTAAATAATTAATAGCGACTGCTAAATAATGGTTGGGATTCATTAAGCCACCAGACTTAGTGACAATGCCATGTCGATCAAAATCAGGATCATTACCAACACTAATGTCAAAATCGTTTTTCATGGCGATAAGCCCTGCCATCGCATAAGGCGACGAACAATCCATGCGAATTTTTCCATCTTTATCCAACGGCATAAAGGCAAAACTTGCATCAACGACAGGGTTAACAATGTTAATATTTATGCCATATTTCTCAGCAATTACTGGCCAATAAGCGATACCAGAGCCACCAAGCGGATCTACACCAATGGTAACCCCTGCTTTAGCTATGGCCTTCATATCAATTACTTGTTCAAGCTGGCTAACATACTGTTCAATGAAATCTTCTTTCGTTAATAAACTCGATAACAGTGCTTGCGTATAAGGTACTTTTTTAACCTCAACCAAACCCGATTCAATAAGCTCATTAGCACGTTGCTCTATCTGTTTAGTAATATCGCCTTCTGCAGGTCCACCATGAGGAGGGTTGTACTTTATGCCACCATCCGTTGGAGGATTATGAGAAGGAGTAATAATAAGACCGTCAGCAATCGAATTATCATCATGGGTATTATTATGACTGATGATTAAGCGAGAAATAACCGGTGTTGGGGTAAATCCACCACCTGATAAAGCATCATTTTGAATAACAACATTTACACCGTTAGCGATAAGTACCGAGATGGCACTAGCAAAAGCCGGCTCAGATAACGCATGGGTATCTTTACCTAAATAGAGTGGACCATTAATGTTTTTTGAAGCTCTGTATTCTGCTACCGCTTGGCATATGGCGGTAATATGATATTCATTAAAGCTAATTTTTGTGGCGTTACCTCGATGCCCTGAAGTACCAAAGCTCACTTGTTGAGCTGTAATAGCCACATCAGGAGTTTGTAAAAAATAGTCACTAACTAATTGACCAATATTGATTCTATCTTCAGGTCTTACCGGTTTACCGGCATGAGGATGCACAGACATTATATTTCCTTGCTTTGTAATTTAACTGCTAGCTTAATATTAAGCATATATTGTTGGTGAAAACATTATAATAAATCGCGTATTTTTTCGACTTCAGTTACATCATAACCAAGTGATGTCGCTGCTTTAGTAAGCATCATTTTTTTACGGGTAGTGTTTGAGTTAGTCATCACCCAAAATGGGCTTTCTGGTATTTGTTTTGGTTTAGTGCTGCTGCCACTTGCCGCTAACTCTGCTTCGCTATGAGCAAAATATAAACGATCTCGACCACAGATTTCAGTTACAACAGTAAATGTATCTGGATTAGCTCGATATAAAGCCGCTAAAATCAATAAGAAGCGGCCAACAGCGCCCCGTTGCATTGCTAACTCTTCTTTATTAATAAAATTAAAAACACTTTCGCGACTGACTTCCTGATTTACAGGAGCGCTTTGTTTACTTACTTGAGTATCTTCATTCGCATTTTCATTTTGAGATGATGGCGTATCTTGTTTTGCTACTTGCTCGGTAGTTGCATTATTAGTCACTACATTCAATTCCAGCATACGACGCAATATGCTAGAAGCACTTTCACCTATTGCTTGAGTATTCGATACAATATATTGATAAAGCTCTTCATCTATTTCGATATTTTTCATTAATAATCCCACTACTAACAGCAAAAGTTTAATTGCGGCAAGATTATACCCAAACTACCTTTTATTTCATGATAAAATTGCGATAAGTTAAAATATTTTTTTATATTTGGTATAAATAAACAAATGACAAAGTGTAACTCAATGGACCTGCTTAATTATCAGCAACTTGGTGAAGGTGAACACCTTATCTTAATACATGGGCTTTTTGGCAGTTTAGAAAATCTCAATATGGTTGCGAAAACCCTCGCTAAGCATTACTGCGTTACCAGTATTGATGTTAGAAATCATGGTAACTCCTTTCATAAGCCAAGTATGAGTTATGATGAATTAGCATCAGATGTAATTAGCTTGTTAGATCATTTAGCAATTAAGGAGTGTATTGTTCTTGGCCACTCAATGGGTGGAAAAATTGCCATGCAACTTGCACTAAACTACAGTGAAAGAATTCAAAAACTTATTATTGCGGATATTGCCCCAGTAAAATACCCAGATCACCACAAACACATAATCGCAGGCTTACAAAGTATAGACTTCAATAAAGTAAGCAGTCGTAAAGATGCCGATCAACAACTAGCCGAATATGTTGACAACATTGGTGTTAGACAATTTTTACTTCGCAATATCACCAGTGTTCTAGAAGGGAAATTTCACTTCAAATGTAATATTGAAAATATTTCTCAAGCTTACCCACAGATAATGCAAGGCATAGAGAGTTCACATTCATTTAATGGTAGCACCTTGTTTATCAAAGGTGGAGAGTCTGATTATATTTCAGCTAAGCATCAAGCCGTTATAACAACACTATTTCCTAATGCTAAAGCTAAAATAATTCAAGGAGCTGGCCACTGGCTTCATGCTGAAAAGAGCGTTGCTTTTAATAAAATTGTCGTCGACTTTTTATCAAGCTAACCCTCTAATTTAATACTTTTGATGGAGATCAAAAAATTTAGCAAGGGTTCAGGTTAAAATTTTTATCTACAAGTATTATGAAAGTAAATGAGTTTGTTTTAACACTATGCTATAGTGCCGCCAATTTTTTAGGCTTAAACACATACTTGCATGCTAGCTGAACATTTAGAGCTGATAGAAGCTATCGGTCTCAATTTATTTTTTCTTTTTATTTTCGGTTTCATTGGTTTATCCATTCATGATGTGATGAACAAAAATGATGTACCTAAAATGGGCAAGTTAGTTGTATATTTTGTATTATTTTTAGGTTGTGCTGGTTTTATTGCCAAAGGCATTATTCAATTCGTCTGGGAAAGTCAGGGGGTTGGCTAATGGCAAAAGAAATTAGTGATTTAACTACGATTGACTTATTTCAAGATGAGAAACGTCCGGGTCGCCCAAAAACGAGCCCACATTCTCGTGATGTACAAATTAGAATAAATAAGCGCAATCAAGTTAAAAGAGACAAAAATAAAGGTTTAAAGCGAGTAGAGTTTAAAATACATCAAAGCTTATTTGAACAATTAGAGCACTTGGCTAAAACTAAAGGGGTTAGCCGTAGCGAATTAATCGAATTGTTATTGATAGAATCATTAGCAAATGAACAAAATTAATCAAAGTTAAACGAAGTAAAGGTAATTTCCCATGGCAATCGTAGGTTTATTTTTCGGTAGTGATACCGGTAATACTGAAGCTATAAGCAAAATGATCCAGAAAAAGCTGGGTAAACAAATGATCGATGTTAAAGACATCGCTAAAAGTACCAAAGAAGAAATCGCAGAGTTCGATATGCTTATTTTGGGCATCCCTACTTGGTATTATGGTGAAAACCAGTGTGATTGGGATGATTTTTTACCTGATCTAGAGGAAGTAGATTTTACCGATAAATTGGTGGCAATTTTTGGCTTAGGTGATCAAGAAGATTATGCTGAGTATTTTTGTGATGCTATGGAGCCTTTACGTGACATTGTTGAAAGTAAAGGTGGTATTGTTGTCGGTAACTGGCCAACAGCAGGTTATGAATTTGAAGCATCTAAAGCCCTAGTCGATGAAAATACTTTCATTGGATTGTGTATTGATGAAGACAGACAACCAGAGTTAACTGAAGAGCGTGTTTCTCAATGGGTTAATCAACTTAATGATGAGATGTGCTTAGCAGAATTATCTTAATAAACCTTATAAAACACAAGGTTATTAGCGCTATTAGTGCCAACAAAAGCTCATTATTTGGGCTTTTGTGCTTTTTATTGCTAAAAAATGTCTAATTAGTTAAACAAACACTTTCACCAAAGTTAATAACATCCTATACTTTTATTTTTATCGCTAATACCTAAAATAGAGAATTTATCTACATGGCAGATCAAAACGAAGAATTAAAAAGAGCCGGATTAAAAATCACCCTGCCACGTATTAAAATTTTAACTATTTTACAAAATCCAAACAATCAACATATTAGTGCTGAAGATGTTTATAAAATTTTGCTGGAGCAACATGAAGAAATCGGCTTAGCAACAGTTTATCGCGTATTAAACCAATTCGATGATGCAGGTATTGTTACTAGACATCATTTTGAAGGTGGTAAGTCAGTATTTGAATTAGCTCACAAGAAGCATCATGATCATCTAGTCTGCTTAAAGTGTGGCAAAGTGGTTGAATTTGAAGATGATGTTATCGAGCAAAGACAATCTGATATTGCTAAATCTCATAAGATTCATCTTACTAACCACAGCTTATACCTATATGGTGAATGTGAAGATAAAGAGGCTTGTGAAACATATCGAAAAGATAACTTATAAAAATAAGTTAACTTAAGAAAAAAGGCTATTCCCTTTATCAGGTAATAGCCTTTTTTATTGCCATGTACATAATGAAATAACTAAAAACGATTTACGCTTTTTTCAAATACGCGGCTACTAATACAATACGCGTACCATTAACTTTCCCTTCAATATGCTCTGGGTTTTCAGTTAATGAAATCCCACGTACCATAGTCCCCTGCTTAGCAGTAAAGTTGGCACCTTTTACTTTTAGATCCTTTATCAAGGTGACATTATCGCCATCTTGTAATTCAGCGCCATTGCTATCACGTGTTGGACCATTTGTTTGCGCTGCGGCAATACCTTGCTCTGCCCATGTTCTCACATCATCTTCAAGATAAATCATCTCTAAAGCATCTTGCGCCCAACTTTCCGTAGATAATTTATGTAACATACGATAAGCCATGACTTGTACAGCAGGCTCCTGATTCCACATACTATCGGTTAAGCAGCGCCAGTGATTTATATCTATTTCACTTTCCCCTTCAATTTGACTTTGACAGGTATGACAAAGATAAACACTTTGTTGAGCGCTCAAGTCGCTAGTTGGGGGGACAGGGTAAACAGTGAGGTTATCTGTTGATGTACATAATTCGCAGCTATTATTACTTCGTTGCTGTATAGCTTGTTCGCTAGGCATAGTTTCTCCAACCAAAGGGGAACAGGATTAATATGCGGCAATTGTACCTTAATTTAAACTGGGTTTTGATGGAAAAAACAAATAACTATCTTATATCGTCAAATAATATTGCCAATAGCCCCCATGCCCTAATACAAGCTGTTTACCCTTAATCACTAGACAAAGTCGCGAGGCAATGTTAAAAAACGGCTCATAACTATTATAATCAGGCGCAAATATGTCAAATAACCAAACCGCAACGTCAAACACCTCTCTATTTACTAAACTGCTCTCACTAGGCTTAGTCTCTCAAATAATCATAGCCATCGTTATAGCGTCAATCTTCGCGACAATAGCACCTGAGGTAGCCAAATCATTTTCAGTATTAGGGCAACTTTTTGTTAATGCTTTAAAAGCGGTCGCGCCAGTCTTAATTTTTATTTTAGTCATTTCATCGATTGCCAATCAAAAACAAAATAATGACGCCAAAGTAAAACCTATTATCATCCTATATTTAATAGGTACACTCAGTGCTGCTTTTGTTGCGGTTATATTGAGTTTTATGTTTCCTACTTCATTAACCTTAGATATCGCGGGGGCAACAGCTAATCCCCCACAAGGACTAGGTGAAGTACTAACAACATTGGCATTTAAAATAGTAGAGAACCCCATCCAAGCTATTATAAATGGTAACTTTATTGCGGTGTTAGCATGGGGAATAGGCTTAGGTATAACGCTGAAAAAAGCTAATGACAGCACAAAATCTATGGTGCATGATTTTAGTGAAGCAATAACGAGTATTGTAAGGCTTGTTATTCGTTTTGCACCGCTAGGTATTTTTGGTTTAGTTGCCAATACTATTGCTAGTACAGGCTTTTCAGTATTTTCTGAGTATGCTCAATTACTAACAGTATTAGTCGGCTCTATGCTCATTATCGCTTTAATCGTAAACCCAGTAATTGTTTATCTTATTACTAAAACTAACCCTTACCCATTAGTTTTCACCTGTCTTAGAGAGTCGGGGATTACGGCATTTTTCACTCGAAGCTCAGCGGCCAATGTGCCAATTAATTTAGCCTTATGTAAAAAACTTAACTTACATGAAGATACTTACTCTATTTCGATACCTTTAGGATCAGCTATTAATATGGCAGGCGCTGCCATTACCGTAACGGTATTAACATTAGCAACAGCCAATACCTTAGGCATAACTATTGATTTCCCAACAGCATTATTACTCTGTGTTGTAGCGTCAATTTCAGCTTGTGGCTCTTCAGGTGTCGCTGGTGGCTCGTTACTGCTTATTCCGTTAGCGTGTAGCCTTTTTGGTGTGCCTAATGATGTTGCAATGCAGGTAGTCGCGATTGGTTTTATTATTGGCGTGATTCAAGATTCAGCAGAAACTGCACTCAATAGCTCTACGGATGTGGTATTTACTGCTGCAGCTTCTCATCATATAACAAGGAACCAATAATGATACTATTTCGCATAAAGAAGTAAGCACTTTCTTATGTGGATTGGTATCAATGATAAGTAGCGAGATATTAAATAACACACTCGGTATTGTGAAGTATTAATATCTTGCTACTTTCTTTTTATTAGTCATACCAAGCGCTGATTAGTTAATAATTTCTATGACTTCCTCACCAACCTTTGGTAAATAAGGTTGGCAAACAAAATATCCTAACGCCGCAACAAGTACCTCATCATAATATAAAAACGGCACACGTTTACGTTGCCAAGGTGGTATGTTGAGCTCTTGTAATACTTTCTTCAAACTACGGGAATGATTGCGATAATCTGGCTGACAAGTGGGATTGTTATGGCTAAATTTAATCGACACTTTACAATCTTTTGTCGGTGCTGCCACAACGCATACATTTAGTTCAGCATTATTTTCCTGTTCGCTACACCCTGCTTGTTTTTTAATTATTGATATATTCTCAAGGTTATCTGGTAAGTTAATAATCTGATTATTAACGCTCAAGTCGATATCCGTTTGCCAGTGACTAATATCGCTAAGCTCTTCAGTTAAATATATCACCGATTTATAGCGCCTAAAGTAACACTCCCCTACTTTAACGCTTGGATTTTTATCTTTCTCAGCGCCAAGTTGTTGGTGTAGTTGAGTTAACTGCTCAGTACTTGGCATTAAACAATGGCGTATACTTAGATAATAACGAATAAGGTTTTTAAACCTAGCCATTGATAATTGACTTAATGCTACTACACATAGGCCATCTTTATCATGTTGACACAAGCTGAGATCTTGCATCGCTAATTCGTCTAATAATAACTGCCCTTCTTGGCAATGCTCACTGCTACGATTCATCGTATTAGCAATACTTGGCCAACGCTTTGTCAACAGCGGCATAATATCATTGCGGATGAAATTTCGATCAAAACGATTATCGCTATTCGATTCATCTTCAACCCAAGTTAATCGATGCTTTTTAGCATAATCAACAATTTGTTGGCGACTAATATTGAGTAAAGGACGTACAATCAGATTGTTGCCATGCTTCACTTCACTAGCCATTGCAGATAGCCCTTTTATACCTGAGCCACGTTTCAAAGCCAGTAAGAATGTCTCTGCCTGATCGTCACTATGATGACCTGTAATAATAAGTGAAGGAGTTGATGAAATAGTCGTTAGTGCTTGGTACCTAGCATCACGAGCAAGCGCTTCTAGTGACTGTTGCGCTTGCGGTTTGATATTTACTTTACAAATTGTTAAAGGCAATGAATGAAGCTGACATTGCTGTTTAGCGAACTCTTGCCATTGCTGGGCATTTGTACTCAGACCATGATTAACATGGCATACGCTAATAGGATTTAAAAGTAAGGATTGTCGTTTTAATGACGCTAAAGCATGGAGTAATACTTGTGAGTCGACACCACCACTAAAGGCAATAATGATAGGAGTGTCAGTTTGCTTTTTAATAGCAAGAAGTAGTGCTTGTTCTATTTCATTCATCATAAAAGCAAGAAGCTACAAATAATTGTAGCTTCATCTTATCATTTCGAAACTGATGATCAACAATAACCAAACGACATTAATCTATCGTAACGTTTTTCAATCAATTGTTCTTTGTCTAACGCTTCTAGCTCAGTTAAATCGTGCTTAATTGCTTGTTTTAACATCGCAGCCATTTGATCCATATCGCGATGCGCGCCACCTAGCGGCTCTTCAACAATATTATCAATTAACTCTAATTCTTTAATGCGCTGAGCAGTAATTCCCATCGCGGCAGCTGCGGTTGAAGCTTTTTCAGCTGTTTTCCACAAAATAGAAGCACAACCTTCAGGAGATATCACTGAATAGGTTGAGTATTGCAACATGTTCACTCTATCACCAACACCGATAGCTAAAGCACCACCAGAGCCACCTTCACCAATAACAGTACAAATAATTGGCACAGAAAGACGTGCCATAACTTTTAAATTTTGTGCAATCGCTTCACTTTGGCCACGCTCTTCAGCACCAATACCTGGATAAGCTCCAGGAGTATCAATAAAAGTAATTATTGGCATATTGAAACGTTCAGCCATTTCCATTAAGCGTAATGCTTTACGGTAACCTTCTGGACGAGGCATACCAAAGTTACGTTTTACTTTTTCTGATGTTGAGCGCCCTTTTTGATGCCCTATAACCACAACAGGTTTACCGTCTAATCTTGCAGTACCACCAATAAGTGCGCTGTCATCTGCGTAAGCTCGGTCACCAGCTAATTCATCAAACTCAGTAAAAATACGTGGCAAGTAATCAAGCGTATAAGGACGCTGTGGATGGCGAGCAACTCGAGCTGTTTGCCAAGGATCCAAATTAGCAAAAATCTTTTGGGTTTGCTCTTTGTTTTTTTCACGTAACTGAGTAATTTGTTCTTCTAAATCAAGATCTAACTCTTGACCTGTATTAACAAGTTTAAGCTCTTCTATTTTTGCATCAAGCTCAGCAATTGGTTGTTCAAAGTCTAAAAAGTTTAATGACATAGTTTTCTCTGTTCCTAGTAATTCTATATTTAGGATGCTTTGTTAAGATGTTTAGTTTAAGTAAACCTGTTCCTTACTTAAACTGTAAGGTGACATTATCTTCACCTAATAATTCTTTTAAATCATATAATAACATATCGGCAGGCGAAACTCGCCATTGTACACCAAGTTCTAACATACCTCTTGCTTCTTCACGCTGATAAAAAACTCTTACCGGGCAAGTGCCTTCTTTATGCGGTGTTAAAGTCTGGGTAAACTGCTCGATAAAATTAGGACCTATTTGGGTTTTATCAACCCGTAAATCAAGTGATGTAACATAGTTTTCTCTTGCATCAGCTATGGTCATGATATCTCGGGCGGTCATTGTATTACCTCCGGAGTAATCATCAAAGCTGACCTGTCCACTACAGACTAAAATAGCATCAGTTTCAAGCAATTCTGCAAAAGTATCATAATCATCGGGGAATAAACGTACATCCATACGGGCACTTTTATCATCTAAAGTGACTAATGCCCAACGACGACCACGTTTATTCACCATTACGCGCACGCCTAAAACCAATCCAACGGCTACAGCTTGTTTATCGCGCCCTGTTGGCTGCATGCCCACTAAACGACTAGTGGCGTATTTCTTAATTTCAGATAGATAACGGTTTATTGGATGACCCGTTAAGTAAAGCCCCAACGTTTCTTTTTCACCATCAAGCCAAACATCTTCAGGCCATTTTTTAACTTCTTTAAAGGCTTGTCGTGAGTCGGTTTGTTCATCATTGATCAATCCGAATAAATCATTTTGTCCTAATGCTTCAGCTTTGGCATGTTGCTCAGCCGCTTTGATAGCTTCAGGCAAGGTTTCAAATAATGCCGCTCGATGAGGTAAATCTTTACCGTCTTCACTAAGTTTATAAGTAGGGCCTAATGCATCCATAGCCCCTGACTTTATCAGCTTTTCTAGTACACGCTTATTGGTTTTCTTTAAATCTAAACGGGCACAAAAATCAAATAAATCACTGAAAGGACCGCCAGATTGACGAGCAGCAATAATGGCCTCAATAGGTCCTTCACCCACACCTTTTACCGCGCCAATTCCGTAGACAATTTGATTATCATCATTGACAGTAAATTTATACTGACCGGCATTAACATCAGGGGGTAATAAATCTATTCCCATATTGCTACATTCATCAACGAGAGTAACAATCTTTTCTGTGTTATCCATATCCGCAGACATAACAGCTGCCATAAAAGGGGCTGGAAAATGAGTCTTCATCCACAAGGTTTGATAGGATACTAAAGCATAAGCTGCAGAATGCGATTTGTTAAAACCATAACCAGCAAATTTTTCTACCAAATCGAAAATCTTCATGGCCAATTCGCCATCAACACCACGTTCGATTGCACCTTTCTCAAAACCAGCACGCTGTTTAGCCATCTCTTCTGGCTTTTTCTTACCCATTGCACGGCGAAGCATATCTGCGCCACCAAGTGAGTAACCGGCTAATACCTGAGCAATTTGCATTACCTGCTCTTGGTATAAAATAATGCCGTAAGTTGGCTCTAAAACAGGTTGTAAATCTTCATGTTGCCACGTTTCATCAGGATAACTAATTGCTTCACGGCCATGCTTACGTTCAATGAAGTTATCTACCATGCCTGATTGAAGTGGTCCGGGGCGAAATAGTGCTACCAGTGCAATAATATCTTCAAAGCAATCTGGCTTTAACTTATCGATTAAAGATTTCATACCACTTGATTCCAGCTGGAACACCGCGGTAGTTTGTGAGGCAAGTAACACCTTAAAGCTGGCTTTATCTTCAAGATCAATTTTGGTGATATCAATAGGCTCTTTGCCGGCTTTTAACAATTTTTCATCGGCCATTTCAATGGCCCACTGTAAAATGGTTAGCGTCCTCAAACCTAAGAAATCGAATTTGACTAAGCCGGCATCTTCAACATCGTTTTTATCAAACTGAGTAACCGGATTATTGCCTTCATCATCACAATAAAGTGGTGCGAAATCGGTTATTGTTGTTGGGGAAATAACAACACCACCAGCATGTTTACCGGCGTTTCTGGTTGTGCCTTCTAAGATTCGACACATGTCAATAAGGTCTTTAACCTCACTGTCTTGCGCGTAAACTTCTGGTAACTTAGGCTCTTCTTCAAAGGCTTTTGCTAATGTCATACCAGGTGTTGGTGGGATCAGTTTCGAAATTCTATCAACAAAACCATAAGGATGACCCAGCACTCGGCCAACATCTCGGATAACGGCCTTAGCCGCCATAGTACCAAAGGTAATAATTTGAGATACCGCATCACGACCGTAAAGCTCTGCTACGTGATCAATAACTTCATCACGTCTGTCCATGCAAAAGTCGATATCAAAATCTGGCATAGATACACGTTCGGGATTTAAGAAGCGCTCGAACAGGAGATCATACTCAAGTGGATCAAGATCTGTGATATCTAAGGCATAAGCCACTAGAGAGCCAGCACCAGATCCACGACCAGGACCAACAGGAATATTGTTATCTTTACTCCATTGAATGAATTCCATTACAATCAAGAAATAACCGGGAAAGCCCATGTTATTAACAACTTCCAGCTCAACCTTTAAACGCTCATCATAAGGTTTACGTATTTCAGCAAAATCATCCGCGCTAGTATCAAATAATTGTTTTAACCTTTTTTCTAAGCCTTCTTTAGAGACTTTAATGAAATAGTCATTTATTTCTAAACCTTCCGTTGGAAAGTCAGGTAAAACATATTCCCCCAAGGTAACGGTGACATTGCAACGTTTGGCTATTTCTACTGAATTAGTTAAAGCCTCAGGAATATCACTAAATAACTCACACATTTCATCAGTAGAGCGAAGGTACTGCTCAGCACTGTAACGTTTAGGGCGACGCTTATCATCTAAGGTAAAGCCATCATGTATCGCTACCCGAATTTCATGAGCATCAAAATCTTCTGGAGATAAAAACATCACTTCATTAGTGGCGACAACCGGGAGTTCATATTGGCTGGCTAACTCTACTGCTTGATGAAGATAGTTTTCTTCATCGTTACGACCTGTTCTAATTAACTCAAGATAAAAGCAATCTTTAAAATAGGTTTGATAAAAGCTCACCATTTCAGAGACTAAATCGTGATTACCCTTAAGTAAAGCTTTGCCTATATCACCTTCTCTGCCACCAGAGAGTAGTATTAAGCCTTCTTTGTACTGTATTAACCAGTCTTTATCGATCACCGCTCTATTTTGAAGATGGCCACGCATATAGGCTTTGGAAATAAGCTCGGTTAAGTTTTTATAACCGGTATTATTGGTAGCAAGTATCACTAGGCGAGAAAGCTCGCTTTCTAAAACATCACTTTTCACCCAAAAGTCACAACCAATAATGGGCTTTATACCTGCGCCATGGGCTGCATGATAGTACTTAACTAAGCCGCACAAATTAGTCTGATCGGTTAACGCTAGCGCAGGCATTGTTAATTCAGCGGCTTTAGCGACAATTGGCTTAACTTTTTTTAAGCCATCGCACATCGAAAAATCGCTATGAATACGAAGATGAATAAACTTAGGGTCTGTTTGCTCAGTGACTGCAATTTCAGTCATGACGAACACCTTGCGCGATAACACGGGCTACCGGTTTAAAACTTTGCCTATAACAAGCTAACACGCCATGTTCGATGATCTTCTCTAAATGCAATTTAGTGGGATAGCCTTTATGTTTGGCAAAACCATATTCGGGATGTAAGGCATCAAGCGCGATCATCTCATCGTCTCTTGCAACTTTGGCTAATATGGAGGCTGCGCTTATCTCACTAACGCGATCATCTCCCTTCACCACAGCTTGACTATTAATATTACCTTGCTCACTAGAAAATGTTGGAGTACGGTTACCATCAACTAAAACGAAGTCAGGTATTACTTCCAATCCTTGCACTGCTCTTTGCATGGCGAGCATTGTTGCATGAAGAATATTCAAGGTGTCTATTTCTTCTGGGCTAGCGCGGCCAATTGACCACGCGATAGCTTTTTCTTTGATTTCAACACTTAATAAAGCGCGTTTTTTTTCAGATATCTTTTTTGAATCCATTAAACCCTCAATAGGATTATCGGGATCTAAAATAACGGCTGCAGTTACCACGTCACCTACTAATGGACCACGTCCAACCTCATCAACACCCGCGATACAGTAAGCGATAGGATATTCAAATGGGGGAAATAGCTTTGTTTTTGTCATAATGTTAGCTAGTTTTTAATAATTCTTTAGGGAGTAAGGCAATAACTGCTTTCGCTGATTGTGCACTTGCATCGCATTTTAACTGCTGATGTATGTCGATATAACTTTCATTTAATTGACTTTGGTCTTGATAAAGTCGTTCTTTAACCAGAGGAACAATGTTTTCAGGACACACAGCATCTTGCAATAATTCTGGAACCAGTGATTTATTCATTAATAAATTAGGCAGTGAAAACCACTTTAATTTCACTAAGCCTTTACCTAAAAAGTAGGTTATCGGACTAAACTTATAACAAATAACCATAGGTCTTTTAATTAATGCGGCTTCTAACGTCACTGTACCCGAAGCCGTTAATAGACAGTCACTAGCTGCCATAACACCTTGTGTCTTTTCTATGATTAACGTGATATTTAGATCCGGTGCTAATTCTGCTCTTAGCGCATTGAATTGTTCTGCCCTTTTATCACTAACCATTGGCGCAACTAATACTAAATTTTCATCTTCTTTCTGTAGTTGCCTTGCGCTATTGAAAAACGGCTCAAGTAAACGTGATAATTCACCGCCACGGCTACCAGGCATTAATGCTAAAATTTTAGCTGAGTGCGGTAAATTGAGTGTTGCTCTTGCTTGATATTTATCATTTAGCATTGGAATATCATCGGCTAATGGGTGGCCGACAAAAGTGCAAGGAACTTGATGCTTATCATAGAAAGCTTTTTCAAAAGGTAAAAGTGATAGTACCATATCAGTCGCTTTGGCTATTTTGAAAATGCGTTTCTCACGCCATGCCCAAACAGAAGGACTAACATAATGAACAGTTTTTATTGCTTTAGCTTTTAAACGTAGTTCTAGACCTATATTAAAATCTGGGGCATCAATACCAATAAAAACATCTGGTTTATTATCAGTAAAGTAATTAACTAGAGACTTTCTAACATAGAGTAAACGACGAAGGCGTCCAAGTACTTCGACTAACCCCATTACCGCTAGCTCTTCCATTGCAAATAAGCTTTCAAAGCCAAGTTTTTGCATTTTTGGACCGCCAATACCCACAAATTTAGCATCGGGGTATTGGCTTTGAAGTGCTGACATTAAGCCAGCACCGAGTGTATCGCCAGAGTGCTCGCCTACTACTATGGCAAAGATAGGAGCTCTAGAAATTGAATTAGATAGTGATTCAGCTACCATTAGGATTAACGGATAATACCGCGTTCAGAGTTTTTAACTGAATCGGTAAAAGCGGCAAGTTCTACAGAGGAGTCACCTTGAAGTTCAATCGCCGATAATGCATCTTCTACCGATAACTTTTTACGATAAACATTCTTATATGCACGCTTAATAGACAGAATAACGTCACTGGCGAAGCCTCGACGTTTTAAACCTTCGCTATTTAAGCCAAAGGGTTTTGCTGGGTGGCCAGATGCCATGACATAGGCAGGAACATCTTTTAATACCAAGGCATTAGCGGCAATAAAGCTATGAGGGCCAATATGACAAAATTGATGAATACCTGACATACCACCAATAATAACGTGATCGCCTACGTGAACGTGACCGGCAATAGAAGCATTGTTCGCCATAATACAGTTATTACCCACAATACAATCGTGTGCAACATGAGTATAAGCCATAAATAAATTGTTACTGCCAATTTGCGTCAAACTATTATCTTGAATAGTGCCTCGATGAATAGTGCAGCACTCCCTGAACGTATTATTGTCACCAATAATAAGCTCAGTAGGCTCACCAGCAAACTTTAAATCTTGGCAGTCTTCTCCAATACTGGCAAATTGAAAAATTCGATTACCGCGACCAATTTTTGTCGGACCGTTAATCACTACATGAGAGCTAATTTCACAATTATCACCAATAACGACATTACTAGAGACATAGGTCCAAGGGCCGATCGTGACATTATCACCAATTACAGCACCAGGCTCGATAATCGCTTGAGGATGGATCATAAATTTACCTTGTATATTGGGTAGGCAATTGCCTTACATTTCTCTGCGGGCACACATTAAATCGGCTGAACAGACAACTTTGCCATCCACTTTAGCTTCACCGTAAAATTTCCACATACCGCGGCGCTCTTTAATAAATTCCACATGCAAGTGCATAGTGTCACCAGGTAAAACAGGTTGTTTAAAACGGGCTTTATCAATAGAAGCAAAAAGATACATCTCTTTTTCATCGCGTCCTTCGCTACTTTTAAAGCCTAAAATACCCGTCGCTTGTGCTAATGCTTCAAGAATTAACACTCCAGGGAAAATAGCTAACTCGGGGAAATGCCCCGTAAACACTGGTTCATTGATAGTAACATTCTTAATCGCGTGTAAAGTTTTACCGGGCTCATAATCAACAACCTTGTCAACTAACAACATAGGATACCTATGTGGAATAAGATCCTTGATTTCGTTCAATGAGATTGGTTTTTTAATAGTGTCCAAATGATTTATCCTTTCATTGGCTGAGCTCATATATCAGGGGGTACATGAGCGCAAGAGAATTGCGTTATAATATTTTTATCTATTATTTTAGCGAATAAGTAGCCATACAGCTACTTATTTTCAAGAAGTTTTTCTAGCTCTTTCACACGCTTAGTCAAGGTGTCTAGTCGTTTTACTCTGGCATTGGTTTTATGCCATTTACTGTTTGGCTCAACTGGCATACCAGATGAATATGCACCTGCTTGAGTAATACTTTTTGTGACCATAGACATACCGGTAAATACACAGTTATCGGCAATATTAATGTGGCCATTAATACCAACTAGTCCTGCAATGGTACAGTTTTTACCAATGACAGTACTACCAGCAATAACGCTACAAGCTGCCATCGCGGTATTTTCACCGATAATGACGTTATGGGCGATTTGAATTTGATTATCGAGAATAACACCATCTTTAATAACAGTATCTTCTAAAGCACCTCGATCAATGGTTGTACTAGCCCCTATCTCAACTTGATCACCAATAATGACACGACCTAGTTGAGGTATTTTATGCCACTTATAAGTTTGATTGACAGGAGCATATCCAAAACCATCTGAGCCAATAACAGTATTTGCTTGTATCAAGCAGCGTTCGCCGATACTCACTTCATGGTAAATACTGATATTACTCCATAGTCGAGTGCTCTGGCCAATAGTGACATTTTTACCAATGAAACAACCGGCACCAATACTGACATTATCTGCAAGCTTAACACCTGCTTCTATCACCGTATTAGCTCCGATATTGACATTTTCACCCACAACTACATCATCATGTATTGTAGCGCTCGCATGAATGCCAATAGCCGTTTGAGGCGTTGTATCAAGTAAATTTGCTAACAATGCATAACCCATATATGGATTATCCATCACTAAGGCTGCTGTTTTACAATCAGCTAGCACTTGAGGAGCAATAATGACTGCACTGGCTTTGGTGGAGGCAAGTTGTGTGGCATATTTGCTATTAGCAAGGAATGCCACTTGACCTGTTTTCGCATTAGCAAGGGTAGCTAAACCAGTAACCTTTGTATTTTCGGTTGAGACATCATTATCTAATGACTTGTTATCATCAACAGTTAATACTAGCTCAGCGCCAATTTCTTTAGCAATATCAGCTAAAGTAAAATTTGATACTGTAGTCAATTAGTTAAGCTTACTAACTTGCTCAACAACTTTTGAAGTGATGTTATGATCTGGTTTTGAAAACATCACAGCTTGCTTTGAAAGTACAAGATCATAATCTTCTTTCGCCGCAATAGCATCAACTGCTTGAGTAACTAAAGCAAATAACTTATTTGTTTCTTCATTTTTACGTTGAGCTACTTTTTGTTGAAACTCTTTTACTTTAACTTGGTAGTTTTGATATAAACCAGCCATTTTAGTTTGTAATTCAGTCTTTTCTTTTTCATTCATTAAAGAGCCATTACGCTTAAGGTTCTCATCTTCAAATGATAAATCTTTTTGTAATTGAGCAATCACAGCTTTTTCATCTTTAAATTCTGATTCTAACGTTTGCATTAATGCAGCTGATTGAGGAATTTGGTTGATCGCTTCTTGTACATTGACAACAGCAATTTTTTGTTCAAAAGCCATTGCGCTACTTGCTAATAACAATGATGAAGCAGCTGCGGTTAATGCCATAGATTTAATAATTTTATTCAATTTAAGTTCCTCTTTATTCTTCTATTATTTTGTTAATCTCACTAAAATATTTAGCAAGCAGTTAAGTTAAAAAGTTTTACCTATATTAAAGCTAAAGAAGGCTGTGTCATCATCTTCTTCTTCTTTAATGGTTTTTGCAAAGTTAAATATCATAGGCCCCATTGGCGATAGCCATTGGATAGACAAACCACCTGAGGCTCGAAAACGCCCAATATCAGAGTAATCATCGAGTTTAGCATATTCTTCTGGTGCTAAATCTTCATAATCAGCTAGGTTAAATTCGGTATCCCAAACGGTACCAGCATCAACGAAGAAACTCGTTCTAACGCTATTACTATAACTTTCATCTAAAAACGGTGTTGGTACAATTAATTCTATACCACCAAGCGCTACAGCATTGCCACCTACTGAACGCGGTGACACTTGAATATAATCATGATCAGGCCCTAAACAACAAGCGCTACCACCGGTAGGGTTTGGTGTGCCACCAATTTGTGTAGGATAACGATATACCGCTTTAGGACCAACGGTATTGTTTTCGAAACCACGTAAAGTATCAGAACCACCCGCTCTAAAGTTTTCCCAAAATGGTAGTAATTGATCATGACCATTCACTGTTCCATAACCGTTACCATAACCTAATTGCAATCGAGTTAATACTGTCCAGCGTTGATTACGTGTTAATGGAAAATAAAATTTTGTATCTAAATTAACTTTAAAATATTGCACATCTGATGTATTAGGTGTGGTCATTTTATAGGTAAGGCTTTGCTGAGAGCCTGCCGTAGGGAACGTACCACGGTTTAACGTTGAACGTGAAATACTAGCACTAACATCAAAATTTCTAAAAGGTGTTAATGTTCCCGGATCATCAGGGTCAGAATGTAAATCATAAAAAGTTTGAATTTGCTCATAAGTTTCTAATGAAGTGATTTCATTATGCTTATAACCAACACCGAAACCAAGACGAATATATTCATTAATTGGGAAGCCCCAGTTTAAACCAACACCATAAGTTTTATTATTGTATTGTTCTAAGTTGGCACTACCAGCATCAAAGGCTTGATAAAATATTTGTCCGCCCAATGACACTGCATCTACGGTAAAATAAGGGTCGGTATAAGAAATACTTGCACTTTTTGAATAGGTATTGGTATTAATATTAAAACCTAAGCGGTTACCTGTTCCTAAAAAGTTATTTTGTTGTACACCGGCATTTAGGCTTAACTTTGTCGAGTCACCATAACCAACACCTGCAGTGAATGAACCTGAGGCTTGTTCTTTAACGGTAAAATCAACATTAACTAAGTCTTCTTCACCGGAAATTTGATTAGTTTCAAATTCGACAGTTTCCATATAAGGAAGACGGGATAGACGAGCTTTTGAATGTTCAACTAAACTATTTGATAACCAAGCACCTTCCATTTGACGCATTTCTCGTCGAAGAACATTATCAGCCGTAACATGGTTACCACTAAAGTTAACTTTATTTACATAAATACGTTTACCTGGGTCTACCGAAATAGAAAGCTTTACCGTGTTATCTTCATCGTTAATTTCAGGAATAGTGGTAACTTTTGGATAAGCATAACCAAAACGCCCTAAGAATTTACTGATTACTTCTTCGGTGTACGTCACTTCTGCGCCATTATATAGGTTGTCAGCACGAAGTGGATTGATAGCACGAATGGTCTGTTCAAAACCTGCCATATCACCAATAAAGTCTACCTCTGAAATACTATAGGTTTCACCTTCAGTAACATTTAAAGCGATATAAACTGATTGTTTGTCTGGTGTCATCGAAACTTGCGTAGAATCTACTTTAAAGCGTAAATAGCCACGATCTAAATAATAACTATTGATCGTTTCCATATCACCTTGAAGAGTTTGTTTTTGATATCTATCTTGCGCCATAAAATCCCACCATGGCGAATCAAAAGTTAACTCTATTTTATCGAGTACTTGTGCATCCGTAAAAATTTCATTACCGACGATATTGATCTGTTTTATCGCTGCAGCATCACCTTCAGTAAAAACAAACTCAAGGTTGACACGATTTCTAGGTAAATGCGTAATCGTTGTTGTTACATCTGCATTGTATTTACCTACACTATGATAAAAATCTTCTAGCCCCATCTCGATACCCGAAATTACGGTACGATCGAGTGTTTCACCAACACGAATATTACTACCATCTAAACTTTCAATCAGCTGCTCGTCTTTTAAGTCGCTATTACCATCGAAAGTTATTTCGCTAATTGTTTCGCGCTCTCTAACACGATAGATGATTCGGTTACCATCACGGTAAACTCGAATATCATTAAAGTGACCTGATTTATATAAGGCTTTAATAGATTGTGAAATCCTAAACGGATTTAATTGATCACCAACATTAAACGGAATGTGCGTTAATGCGGCACCTAAAGCAACACGTTGTAAACCCTTTACTTCGATATCTTCAACCTGAAATTCTTCAGTTGCTTGTGCTGTGGTACCTAAAGCACCTAATAATAAGGCAAAGGCTAATTTTTTAATTATCATAAATATTTACTTTGTTACTTCTTTTATT
>NZ_BAAJMC010000026.1:0-49220 GCF_057551365.1 Colwellia sp. KS18-150
AAACACATAATTTACTCAACTTTTTTATTGAACATGCTTACCAAGCTGATTCAGGGGCTTTTTACTCTGAGTTAGATAACCGAGGAAATACATTATCCACAAAAACTTATACCGTAGCACTAAGCCGCCTTATTTATGGTTTATCTTACAGCTCTACACTTTCAAATAATTATCTTAAAATTGCACATGAGTCTGCAGAATTTCAAATAGCTAATATGTTAGGTGAAGATAAATTTGGGCCATACTTCAAATCTTGGGTTAATGGTAAGCAACAAAGTAGTGGACAGACATTAGATATTTGGCAGCAATCTTATGGCTTCACTGGGTTGGTTGAACTATATCGTATAACTGGAAATAAAACTTTATTAGCCCATATACACAGATTGTTTGACGCATTTGTTGCGCGATTTTATGACCCCGTTCACCATGGGTTTTATGGTGAATATATCATTAATGAAAATGCTGTAAGTGGCTCAAAGTCATTACAATCTTTAATGTACCCAATTACAGCTTTTTTAGCGAACTTATGGTTAGCAGATGTAGAACATAGAGATAAATATCAACAGATACTAAGTCAAAATGTAAGCTTATTAAATCGTCATGCATGGGATGAGAGTCGACACTGGGTGAAGTTGAAATTTAATGATAGCTGGCAGAGTTGTCTGCCTAATAATGAAAATACACCGTGTACTATGGTAACCCCTGGACACAACTTTCAATATGCGGCCGTAATGCTAAGAGCAGGAAATTGGCCGTTCTTACCTAAAGAGCAAAGAATCAGTTACACAAACCGAGGAAACCATACCATCCAAGTAACGTTAGATAAAAAAATATATATAGGTAATTCTGTCGGGAATGGTTTTGTCAGTGAGGTTAATCCTGAGACTGATCAGATAGCGGATTACAGAAAAACATGGTGGCAACACAGTGAAGCAATTATAGCTTTATCACTGTCGACTTATAATTACGATGAAATCACACTGCAATTAACAAAATTTTATTTTGAACATTTCACCGATAAGCAATTTGGCGGTGAATACTTTTATTTGAATGAAGACAATACTCCTGATAAAAAAACGCCAAAAGGGAGTATTGGAAAGTCTGTATACCATACTGTAGAAATGTTGCGCTTTATTGCTAAATAGTTGCATGAGTTGTAAGGCTTATAAACGTTATATTTGTGCTTCTTTTTGTTTTTGATTTTTTAGTTTCAGGGAAATTATTATGTTTAGAGTTTTCGTTATATGTGTTTATTGTTTTTTTATATTAGGTTGTAGTAAAAATGAGGTTGATAAAAAAACTCAATCGTTGCCTAATATTGTTATATTCCTCACTGATGATCAGGGCTGGGGGGATGTTAGTTTTAATGGTAATCCGCAGCTTGATACGCCCAATATTGATAGTATTGCCGAGCATGGAGTTAGTCTAAATCGTTTTTATGTTAATCCTGTATGCTCTCCAACAAGAGCTGCATTGTTAACAGGGCGTCATTCATTACGTACTGGAGTTTTTAGTGTTACTCGTGGCGGGGAAAAAATGCACGAGGAGGAAATCACTTTAGCTGAGGCTTTAAAAATTAAGGGATATGCCACAGGACTTTTTGGAAAGTGGCATAATGGCGCTCAGTTTCCACACGATCCCAATGGTCAAGGCTTTGACCAAGCTGTAGGTATTGTTGATGGGCATCAAACTTTATATTTTGATGCTGACCTCATTGAAAATGGACAAACGTTTAAAAGCAAAGGTTATATTGCTGATGTAACCACTGATGCAGCTATTGACTTTATTAAAGAAAAAAGCCAACAGCCCTTTTTAGCTTATATCCCATTTAATACACCACATGGGCCTTTTGAAGTACCTTCAACTTATTATGATAAATATAAAGCAAAAGGGCTTTCTAATCTAGACTCATCTATTTACGGTATGATGGATAATATTGATGATAATGTAGGTAAAGTCTTACAAACACTAAAATCGCATGCATTAGATGACAATACCATTGTCATTTTTATGTCAGATAATGGTCCTGCTTTTCCGGGCGGTAACAGACGTTTTAATGGTGATATGAAGGGGCATAAAGGGAAAGTTGATGAAGGTGGTGTACGAGTACCGTTTTTCATACACTGGCCACAACAAATTGAAGGTGGAAGAGTGGTTGAGTCTATTGCACAACATGTCGATATTTTTCCAACGCTTTTATCGCTATTAAATATAGCGCTGCCTGATGACAGAGTTATTGATGGTATGGATATATCTACTTTATTAACCAATAAAGTTGACGAAAAAAGCTGGCCAGATAGAAAACTATTTACGCATCATTTCAGAAACTCTAAACGTGAAGGCGATACAATTATTGCCTCAAATCCTGGTGCGGTACGAACGCAAAAATGGCTTGCAACTTTCCAAACGGATAATCGCTGGTACCTTTATGATTTAGAGGTCGATCCAAAACAAACGGTTAATTTAGCGGATAAAGAAAATGAAGTATTAGCTAACCTTAAACAGGAATACCTTGCTTGGTATAACGACCTAATCAAGGATGGTTTCAGCACCATTTCAATTGAAGTCGGGCATAAAGAGCGAGAATCTGTATTAATGGCTGCTCACGAGGCGACTATCAAAGGTGAGGGGGTTGACTATGCGTATGAAGACGGCTGGTCACACGATTGGATAAATTTGAAAACACAAGTAAATGATACTGAAATTAAATGGCCGATAAAAGTTGTCAAGGAGGGAAAATATCAACTCGAGTTAGCTTATGCTGCACCAGAGGGGAATGTTGACAATAAACTCCTGATTACGATAGGTAATAAAACGGTTAGGTACAATAAGCCCTTTATTGAATACATTCCTAGCGTAGATAAAGGCCAGCGTCGTTATCATACTGGCGAGGCAACTGAGTTAACGTGGAAGAAGGTTGTGTTGGCGAACGTAGAGCTAGAAGTGGGAGAATTTGAACTGTTAATAAACGTTGATAGTGAAACCGCACATCATGAGTTTCTCATTAAGTCATTAACAATATTAAGTGAGTAAAATACTTGCTATTGATTAAATGTTTTTTTCTATTTGACTAAGCCATTAAAGTAATTATTTAATGGCTTAGTCATAGGCTTGTTATTAGAGGGGAAGAAAAATAAAAGTCTATAGTAAATTAGCTAAAGACTTTTTACTATATTCAATCGTCGCTTCGGTACCGGCTAATTCGGTCATATTATTTCCCTCAAACTCTGCGCTATACAGACCGGTAAAGCCGGCATCTTCAATTATCTTGAAGTAGGTTTCAAAATCTAATGTTCTTTCACGTCCATTTTTATCAAAATCATGTGCTTTTACACTCACTCCGCGTGTATAAGGCGCTAAATCTATAATTCCTTGTATACGGTCATATCGACGCTCTGGTACTATATCCCAGCCTCCCATAAAGAAATTATCCAAATCGGTAAAAACGCCTAAGTTTTTGTGGTTTGTTTGCTCCATCAACATTGCTAACCAAGCTCCAATGTTTGAGGCGTAACCGTGGTTTTCAACTAATAATTCTATCCCCATTGTAGCTGCCATAGTGGCTAGTTTATCAAGTGACTCAGCACACTGGTTTAGTTGTTGTAAGTAGGTACCATCACCATAAGCGTTAACTCGTAATTGTTTACAGCCTAAATAGGCTGCGGTATCTAACCAAGGCTTATGGGCCTCAATTGATGCTTGTCTTTTTGATTCACTGCTTGCTCCTAATGCGCCTGTTTCATCGCACATTAATAGCTGAAACTCAACACCATTATCATTTGCCCTCAAATTAAAATCACTTAACCAAGGTGTATCATTGGCATGCCCGTAGAATAGTACGTTAACCAAATCAATAGAGTTAACACCTAAGTTACGAGATACTTTAGTGATATCTCTAGGGTCAAGTTCTCCTTGCAAAACACTATCTGCAGATTGGTGTAACATGATTTTAAACTTTTCATAATCTGCCTTACTATCACCAAAAATAGCACGATGAAAAGACCACTGTGATAATGATATTCTTGAATTAATGCTCTGTTTGCTATCAGCAAAAGGTGTTGCGTTTGCTAAAGTTGATAAGCCGCCTATTATAAGTGGAGCTGCGGCAACTGATTTTATAAAATCTCGACGAGTTGACATGTTCTATATCCTTTTATTGAAAAGTGAGCGTCAATGAGTGTCATCAGTAACACATCACTTTATTTTATATTATCTATTACTTGTACAGTCGGTTTGTAGTACCGATTTTTGTTTATTCTGTAAAATCCATAATAAAGCAAAAACAACTAATAATATTGAAGGTATTAAAGCTATTTTTTGGAAAGATTCTTCTGCTGCTAATGAATCTACTTGTAATATTTCAAGTGGCGTTAAGCTTTCTGGGCTCCCGAAATTAGCAATTGCTTTTGTTCTAGCTTGATCATAAAACTTACCTAACTGAGGTAGGACAAAATATACTGAAAGTGCCCCGCCTGAGCCCATAAGCCCAATTAACCATGCGCCGCCATTAGGGTAGCGGTGTGCTACAGCCCCTAACATTGTTGGCCACATAAAGGCTACGCCTGCTCCCCAAAAAGTAGCGGCGATTAACCCTGTTGCAGGTGAGTTAGCAACACTTAGTAAATATAAACCTACAGCAGCTAATAAACTAGAAAGAAATAGTAAACCAATATCAGATAACCAACGTGATAAATGCCCTGCAAAGTGTCGCATTACAAACATCAAACCACTAACATAAACTAATAATAATATGCCGCGCATGCCAACGGTATGGGTTAAGGCTATATCAACCCATTGGCCAGGAGCTAACTCTGAGGCTGCGGTAAGAAACATTGCGCCAAACCAGATAAAAAAGCTTGGCTTTCGAAAGGTTTCTTTAAACATGTCAGAAGTGCTGATACCCATATCTACACGCTCAGTTGTAGGAAATTCAATACCAACACATAGAAGTGCGAATATAACTGATGAAACAAGTATTGGGATTAATGTTATTTTCCAATTGAGTTCTATAGCATCAAAACCAACACCTAACAGTCCCCCAATAATTAAACCCGCGGGCCACCATGCATGTAATACATTTAATCGGTGAGTTTTTTCTTCTCTATATAATGTCGTTGTCATAGGGTTAATAGTCGCTTCTACGGCTCCCCAAGCTAATCCATTTAACAGCATTCCTAACCAAATAACCCAATAAATATCATCGCCAACGGCAATAGTACCAGCCAGTACAATTAAGATATTCCCTAATACAAATATAATAGCAGCGCTAATTAGCATACGCTTCATGCCAATAGCATCTAAAAATGGACTTGCACCAAATAGCACAATTGAAAAGCCAAGAAAGCTCATTGCTAAGGCTTTCGCGATATGTTCCCCTGCATCAATTAGGCTATAAGGATCTAAATATTCGGCTTTAATGTCGCCAGCAACAGCTGCACGTAATGCAACGCTGAGTGCAGCCGTAAATAATGCTAATGAGGCAATTAAAAATAATCTTGACCGATTATATTCATTTGATTCTTTCTCAACTGTCATAATGCTCTCTCAAATTAATGCGAACTAAAAATAGTCCACATTTTTTATAGTAATTTATAATGTTATTACGGGTTATCTATCAAATTTCCATCTGTCTTCCATATTTGGATACTCTTGTCGACATTCAAAATATTGATTAATCATTTCTCTAACGGTAGGTGACATCTGTTCTAAATATTCAGATGTAAACATGTCTTTATTCAATAAATAAAAGTGCCATGTAGGTGGGCGTGTACTGCTGTGATAACCCATATGTAACGATCGCCTTGGTTCAACAAACTTCTCGCATGCGCCACGATGAATAAGGTTATTATTGTACAGAGCAGCCTGTCCTGGTTTAATTGTTACTTGCATACCCCCAGGCATATTCGCTTCAACAGGTGCATAATGTTTAGAGCCTTTAAAGGCATTAACTTCTTCTTGAGTACTTGGACGATTATGGCTGCCAGGCACAACCCAGAGTGCTTTATCTTCATATAAAGGTAAATTTATTTGAACGCTATTATGGAATTGGTCTTTAGAAAAAATGCGTGCTTCATCAATTTCATTTTCTGGTATTTGAATAACATCTCGATGCCAACCAAGCTTATAAGTAGTACCAGGCTCTGCAGCAAATAAAGAGGCATTATTAATAATTAAATGTTCACCTAGAATTTGCTCAATCACCCCTAAAACTTTAGGATTATGAAACACATGCTGAAATGATAGTGTTTGTGGGTTTGTTAATAAATGAAAATAATAATGTTTAGTTTTTTTGCCGTAATCTTCTACATTATCGCCAAAATGCTGGTTATCAGATGAGTAAAATTTTGCTGGCTCATCTAAGCTATTATTGTTTTTTTGCAAAATAGCATTGATTTGCTCACGTAAATTATTGACTTCATTTGGTGTGAATATATCTATAATTACGTAGCCATCACGATGGTAAGCTTCTACATCAATTTTAGGAGAGGTACTGTCTATATTCATAATACTACCTTAAGGTTGCTTTTCTTTTCAGAGGATTGCATTGCAGTCTGCAAAACCTTCATCGTTTTTAAACCATCAGAAAAGTTGGGGTGAATTTGTTTGTTATTTATAATCGCTTCTATGAAATCAGCGGCGGCATGGACAAAAGTATGCTCATAACCAATGTTATGGCCCGGTGGCCACCATTTATCTATATAAGGGTGCGATGCATCAGTGGCTAATATGGTACGAAAACCTTGAATGTGAGACTCATCATTACGCGAGAAGTACTCAAGTTCGTTTGGTCGTTGAAGATCAAAGATTAAACTGCCTTCACTACCGTAAATTTCAAAGCTATTATGGTTTTTTCTACCTGCGGCAAAACGTGTTGCTTCAAACGAGCCTAAAGCGCCATTTTTAAATTGAACCATCATTAAAGATGCATCTTCAACTGTCACCTTACCTTTTTTACTACTGGCAGTGCCCGCTTGAAATGTAGAAGCTTCACCGCTATCAGGAATTGGTCGTTCATTAATAAATTGCGCCGTTTGACAACTAACGTTATCTATATCACCTACTAAAAAATGAGCGAGATCAACACTGTGAGAATTCAAATCCCCATGCGGACCTGAGCCTGCGTATTCTTTTTGTAAATGCCAAGTAAGAGGGAAGTTGGGATCTATAATCCAATCTTGCTGATAGGTTCCACGCCAATGAAAAATTCGACCGATTCTTCCTTCTTCAATCATTTGTTTAGCTAACATGACAGCAGGCATTCTTCGATAATTGTGATTGATGTAATTAATTACACCAGCAGACTTAACTGCATCAGCCATTTTCTCTGCCTCTTCAATTGAAATGCTCATCGGCTTTTCACAGAAAATATGCTTTCCTGCTTTAGCTGCTGCTATAGCAACCTCAGCATGCATATGTGTAGGTAAAGATATATCAACAATATCTATATCATCACGAGCAATAGTTTTTCGCCAATCATCAGAGATTTCTTCCCAGCCCCAACGATCAGCGAAGGTTTGTAATGCTTTAACATCTCGGCCACAAACCACTTTTAAGACAGGCTTAACATCTATATCAAAAACGCTACTTACTCTTGACCAAGCACTAGTGTGGGCTTTACCCATAAAGCGAGTGCCAATTAAGGCTACATTAAGATCTTTCTGTTTGCTAGACATTAGCGATCCCCTTTACTACTGTTTTTGCTATTTTCTGTGCAGCATCATGATTAATTTCATTCGATAATCGTCGTAGTTCTTGAATACTTTCTTTAATGACACTAATTTCTTGACCAAAATAGTCTGGGTGCAGGGTATCAATCTCAACTGCCATAAAACCATCAAAACCCACTTCTTCCAGCATTTGACCTAAGCGAAAATTATCAATTAAGCCTTTCCCTGTAGGTACACAACTAAAGAAATACCATTCATCAGCAGCTACTCCCGCTGATGGTAATAAATCTTTAATATGAGTGGCATGTACAAATGGGGCTAGTTTAGCCATTGCTTTAACTGGGTCGTCCAATACTCTAAGGAAGTTTCCGCTATCAAAGTTGATGCCTAAGTAAGGGGAGTCAACATCTTGTAACAGCTTTAATAGTTCATCAGAGTTATAGTCAATGTGGTTTTCAATAGCTAAAATAACGCCTTTCTTTTCAGCAATGATAACGGCTTCTTTAAACCAATCGGTTAAAATTCGTAATTGAGGCTCATGTGGTTCAAATCGAAACATTAAGCTACTAGCCACTACGCGCATTACACTTGCGCCTATTGCAACGGCATGATCTATATGTTCAATCATTTCATTAAATGCAGCTCTATTTCCACCTGCTTCAAGGCCATCAGGGTGACCCCAAGCATAAACTCTATCTAATCCTCGCTCATCCAGTTTACGTTTAACTTCAGCTAAGTATTCGGGTGTAAAGTCTGGAAAAAAACAAGATTCTAATGAAACACCATCAATGTCCCATTGAAAAACTTCTTCTAAGAATTGATCCATATTGATGATTGTACTAGGGGAGTCCTGGTGAGGATAAACTTCACCAAATAGTCGATGGAAACAATAACTGTCTATGCCAATTTTCATATTAATTTTATGTTTATTATTGATTTGTTACTAAATCATATGGAAAATAGTTAATGAACTATGTAACGTTATCGTTTGGTTTTATAACATTTCAGTCAAAATATTGAGATTGAGGATAATTATCTTGGTGCTAACTTGGCGTAGATAGGTGTTCTATTCTTCTCTTAATCAGGGAAATATATTATCCGCTCTAGCCTACGGACTAATTTTCAAATACATCAGTTACAAGAGATTTGCTTTGAGCTTAAATAAATTAATCAATAATAATTTAGTCAACGAATTACTTTCATTGTATGACAGTATCCCTGATCTACAGTTTTGGATTAAAGATACTGAAGGAAAATATGTGAAAGTAAATCATATTTTTTTACGTAACTACAGGCTGTCAACAGAATTCGATATTATTGGAAAAACGGATTTTGATATTGCGCCAGAATTTATTGCCGCGCAATGGAATAATGATGATGAAATAGTATTGACTGGCGAAGGGATAACAAATTGTATTGAGCTTGTGTGTCAACCTGATTTATCTATTGCGTGGCATATAACAAATAAAAGACCCATAATATCAGCTAACAATGAAATTGTTGGTACATGTGGTACAACAAGAAAATTTCAAGATACTTCGCAATCAGATCTTCCATTTAATATTCTCATGCCTGTTATTGAATATATTCGTTGTAATTTTGATAAGCCTATATTGGTAGATACCTTAGCAACGTTAGTAAACATGTCTAACAGTACGTTTGAACGAAAATTTAAAAAATACTTTAATGATTCACCTCTTAAGTTTATTAAAAAATTAAGAATAAATTTAGCTTGTCAAAAGTTGCTTTCAACAGAACTATCTATTGCTCAAATCTCTGCGATGTGTGGTTTTTGTGATCAAAGTTACATGACTAAAGAATTCCACCGGGTTATGGGTATTACACCCAGTGAATACAAAAAGAAGCCATTTAAACACCAACGTTAATCATCTTGTAGGTGTTTTCTTTATCTTATATGGTTATTGGTTCCGGTTCATATTTGTTTGGCCAGCTTATGTTTTCGTGTTTAATTTTATCTCAATATTGAATAAATTTAATTTATTAATCGAAAACAAATTAAATATCCTTATATGTTGTTGATTTTAATCTGCTTAATTGGTTTTCTTTAGAGGAGGTAGTAATTCCCTATATAATGCACCACTTGTAATAGCAATAAAAATTATCTCTTGAAATATAAGTTACGCTGGTATAGATTTAAAAAGCTCGTTAATCACTTGCTAAAAATGAACCGGTGTACTACTGGTTTTTGTAAAAGAAAATGGAAAGTATTAAATATAGATAATAAAACTAAGGAAACATATTATGGGAATGCAAAATCAAAAGAACAATAAGGCTAATATTTTTAAGAAATCACTACTTGCGTTAAGCGTAGCATCCTCTTGCTATACAACAGCCACTTTGGCTGCAGAAGGAAATGCAATAGAGCAAGATAATGATATTGAAATCATTCAAGTACGTGGTATAAAAGGCTCTCAACTAAGAGCATTAAACACTAAACGTTTTGCTGATAGTGTTGTTGATTCAATATCAGCGGAAGATATTGGTAAGTTGCCAGATGCAACTATTGCTGATTCACTTCAACGTGTAGCTGGTGTTCAAATAACACGCTCAGCAGGTGAGGGCTCTCGATTGAATGTTCGAGGAATGCCGCAAGTAAATACTACATTAAATGGCGAACAGTTTTTAGCTGCGGGCTCTATAACTACAGTTCAACCTGATTTCGCAGATATTCCAGCTACTATGGTTTCTGGTATGGATGTTATCAAGTCTAATACTGCCAGTGTACTAAGCGGTGGTATTTCAGGAACTGTAGACTTGAAAACAATACGTGCTTTTGATTTAGATGAGGGAACAACGTTTGCTGGTCTTGCTGAACTTAGTCAAGGCTCTATGGGCGATGATACCGACGGTAAAGTTTCAATGTTCGCGGGTATTAACGAAGGTTCGATTGGGGCGACAATTAATGTTGCTTATCAAACGGCCAATTTAGCCGACTATACACTGGGCTCTGCTGGTAATGATTGGTATCGTGGTGCCTCGGAAGATGGCCCAGGTGGTGGCCGATTTGCTCAATCTCCAGATGATATTAATGGCGATGGCGATTTTAATGATGCATTTCAATCTTTTCAAGGTCATCAAGCTGGTAATAAATTTACTGAACGAGAACGTTTAGGTGTTAATGCCTCTTTTCAAGCTGAATTATCAGAAGGATTAACGTTAACAGCAGATGTTTTTTATACACAAATGGAGCAGTATGAACGTACAGCTGCATTTATAGCAAGTAATGCTTGGCAAGGAAAATGGGGCTGGTTTAACCCAACTCAAACGATAGCTCGACCTGATATTCAAGATGGCTCAGGCGATTTTCATACAGTTCAAGCGGCAGACTTACAAGCACGAAGAGTCATGTCTCACTCAGAAAATACATATTCTGACCGAGAAGCCCTTAACACCAACCTTCAATTAGACTTTGATAATGGTGGCGATTTTTCAGGTAGCGTTCGATATATTCATGGTACTGCAACGAGTGATGAGTATGGTGGTTTTGCTGATAATTATATCAATGATGGCTCGCAAGTTGGTGCAACATATAAAGGGCCTGGTGGTGTTGTCATTAGCCCAGTTAACCCGTGGGGCTATGCTGGCAGCCCAGCGCTAGATGCTAATAACCAACCTGTACTTAATGATATGGGTGAGCCTGTTTATACACAAATACCTGTAGGTATTGATTATGCAGGCGGTGGCCAAGATTGGTCTTTACCAACAATTGACGGAGAAGTTTTAGGATCTAATCGAGATCGATACGCGGCAACCTCTATTAACAATAATGGTGATGAAGCAGAAGCGACCCTAGATGTTTTCAGAGCGGATGGTAAGTATCAGCTTGAATTAGGAGATGTTGAATCAGTTGATTTTGGTGTTAGATACTCTGAGCGAGAAGTCGAACGTTATAACTGGAATGGCGTTGCTGCCTTCACAAATGCAGACGGCGAAGACTTTATCGCCCGTTGGAAAGATACTGCATCGGCTGCTCCAGGTACGGGAGAAACGTATATCCCCCCTATTTCTTTTAATGATCCCCGTTTAGCTGATGATATTATACAGCTGAGTGATTTCGGTGGCGCATCAGGTTTAGGCTCGTTATACTTTATTGATCCAAAGTCATTAGATGATGCCGCAGCGTTTAACGCTAAATTGTATGGCCCGAACATTGAGTTTATGAATCCTAATAACACTTATAAAGTGAACGAGGAAAATATTTCTCTTTATGCACAGGTTAATTTAAGTGGTGAATTAGGTTTACCTTATACAGCGAATGTAGGCTTTCGTTATGTGGAAACGGATTTAACCATTACGCAGCATGAAACTGTGTCTGGTACAACAGCAGAAGTTGATGGGAAAACTTACCTATTAGGCCCAGGTGCTGAAAATATTGATGGCGGCGAAACAGTTGCGAAAAATGATTACAGTGACTTTCTACCAAGCGTAAATATCGCTTTTGAACTAGCTGAAGACCAGATTTTACGTTTCTCATATAATGAAACATTGAGCTCACATGATACTGATGACTTGGGTAGAGGTTTAAGTGTAACCCGTTTGATACAGCCTGATGGAACATTCCAAGCACAAACAGCTTCTGCTGATGGTAACCCTGATTTAAAACCATGGAGATCAACCAATTTTGATGCCTCTTATGAATGGTACTTTAGTGATACTGGTTTGCTAAGCTTAGGTATATTTCAAATGGATATTGAGTCATTTATTGAAAATGGCACTGTAATTCGAAGTGATATTCCTGATTCTGATGGTCAAGTGACTAACCCTAGTGTACCAACAAGCACTATTTTAAATGGTGAAGGTGGTAAAATAGAAGGTTTTGAGTTTAGCTATCAACAAGCCTTTGACTTTTTACCTGAAGTAATTAACGGCTTTGGTGTTATGTTTAATTATACATATTCAAACAGTGAAAGTGCAAACACTGACTGGTATGGTGATGATTTAGGTGTACCAGATAACTCTAAAGATCAGGCTAATACTGTACTTTATTGGGAAAAGAATGGTTTAGCTGTTCGTTTAGCTCATAACTACCGTAGTGAGTCTCTAGTTGGAGTGCAGAATATTTGGGACGATGGTGCAGAAGTTAGCAGAACTTTCGCTCACTATAATGAACCTACAAGTTATGTTGATGCATCGATTAGTTATGATATTACTGAAAACTTATCAATCTATGCACAAGGAACTAACCTGACAGAAGAATCTCAGTCTCGTTACTTACAATGGGAAGATAATCGTCAGAAGCAATTTATTAATGAAGCTCGTTATACTGTGGGTATTCGAGGACGTTTATAAAATTAAACGATTAATTTAACGTTATGTAAAAGCCACTTGTTGATATATCAATAAGTGGTTTTTTTGTTTATGTTTATGTTTATGTTTATGTTTATGTTTATGTTTATGTTTATGTTTATGTTGTAAAGTATATTTATCTAGTTTAATCCTCTAATTAAACTAGATAAATTAATTGTGACTAACCTCGCTGGTACTTAGGAAAGTGAGATGAGCAATGATGTAGAAACTCTTTTGACTGGCTGTGTCCATTAACTTTATGTTTTGGACTAGGAGGAGTTAAACTCGTCGGGAAGTAGCCATATCCGGCCAAAATGGCATACCATGATGGAATAGGGTAATGCTGTTGAAGGTTTAATTTTGTCACTAAATGGCTGATGTCAACGCCACTTTGCCAACCTTTTAATAACTCTTGTAATCGTGGTGCTACATTAGGTAAATGGGCACGGTTATCATTCCAGTACTGCGTATCTTGACGTGAGTTTAAGGCATAGTGCATAACAATATAGTCTTTAATACCATCAAAATCATTATTAATTTGTTGATTAAATGTCGCTTGATGATTGTTGGTAAAACCACCTTGCTGATAGGCATTGACAAATTTCCCAACAGTTTGCTGAATTAATAATAAAGCAGTAGCTTCTAACGGTTCAATGAACCCTTGCGACAAACCAACAGCAAGACAATTATTTTGCCAATGTTTATTATTTCGGCCCAGTTTAAAAGATAAATGCCTGACTTTTACTCTGTTATCAGTAATATTTAAATGCTCTTTAAACTCCCGTTCAGCGTCTTCTTTATTGGTATATTTAGAGCTATAAACGTAACCATTTCCAATTCGGTTTGTAAGAGGTATTTTCCACGCCCAGCCATACTTTAATGCAGTAGAAGTTGTTTGTGCACTTACTGTTTCTTCAATTGTTGATGTGGAAATAGCAATTGCTGAATCATTGTAAAGTTCATCCTCATAAGAGATATACTGAATATTAGGCAATTTATTGATTAGTAAGCCTTTGAAACCAGTACAATCAACAAACAAGTCCCCTTCAACGTTTTGTCTATTTTTTAAAATAAGTGATTGAATATGATTTTGACCAGTTAAATTCACATCTTCAACATGATCAATAATATGTTTAACACCTTTACTTACAGCAATTTTTCTAAGGTATTTTCCTAATAGATTTGAATCGAAATGATATGCATAGTCAATTTCAAAAGGAAAGTTCTTATTAGCAATTGGCACTTTGTTTTGCTCGGCAATTTTGGCAGTAATATAGAAGTCATTAGGGTTCGCAGCTAAGTCAAATCCCATTGCTCTAAGTTGGGCATTATAAAAGAAACTTTGTTGACTGTGATGATCTAACGTTGAAGGAAAAGGGTGGAAATAACTTTCATAGCCTTTAACTGTGGACCAGTTTTTAAAAGTAATTCCCGCTTTATAAGTAGCATTACAAGCTGACATCCAATCGCATTCTTTAATATCTAACAAGTCAAAAAAGTTTCGTAGTGCAGGTGTTGAACCTTCACCTACCCCAATAATACCAACATCGGGTGATTCAATAACTGTTATCGAAAATTTCAACTTAGGAAGAGAATAAGCAAGTATGTTTGCTGTCATCCAGCCCGCAGTGCCACCGCCAACAATAACAATTTCTTTCTTTGTGTGTTTTCCCATTATTTTACAGTCCTGAAATTAAATACATATTTACTGCTTAGTTTACTAACAAATATGATTGAACGATATTCTTTTATCAACTTTAACCGGTTCGTTTTTATGGTGTGTTAATCTGTAATGGTACAACTAATATATTTGTGAAATATTTATACTTCTCTCATGTTTTCCTTTCAACATATTTGTTGGTTATTTAATGAAGGTTTAGTGGTATATCAAGTTTAGTATGTTTTTTACTCAAATAGGTTGTAAGTTTTCATTTAATAAATTAGAGTGCTATCGGTGCCTATGAACCGGTTCATGTCTGTTTCTTTTGGATTGATGTGAAATGGTTTGTATGCCTAACCTTATATAATAAAACTAACGAGGTAAGAATGAATAATAATAAAAAGAGTATAAGCAGAGCGGGGAAGCTCTCTAGCATAGCTATGCTGCTTGCCAGTATTGGCAGTTATGCTGGTGATATATCCCCAAATAACATCAATTATGAAATTAATTCAAATAAAGATTTACAGATTGAATTACAACCAGATGCAGGAACAGGCTTTTGGTATTTAGAGGGTACTCAAGATTATTTCAATAGCAACGGTATACTCACGATAAGATCGAGTTACTTAGATTCTCTGCAATCCGGAGAGCATAATTTTATTGTGCATTTTAGTGATGCAAGTACAGCTAACTTGAGCGTTAGTGTGTCGGGAGAAGGCGAAGAAGAAGAGGAAGAAGAGGAAGAAGGTGAAATAGGTAATTTTGACTTAACAGCAAGCCAAGCAAGTTTATCTAGTGGTGCAACCTTAGTATCTGATTATGCTAATTTAGCTCATGGCTTAGTTGAATGGTCGTATGAAGCGCCTGCAAATGGACAATATCAAGTTGATATTATCTATCAATCACCTCATGGTAATAAAGTTAATAATTTTTTTGTGAATGATACGGTTGAAACAGTTACAACGGGCCAAACTCCTACTGATGCTTCTTATCGTTTTGTAATAGACTTAGCCAAAGGCAATAATAAAATAGGTATCGATGGTCGAGGTCAGTGGGGCTATATTTGGGCGCGTGGTGTAAACATTACTGAACTTGAAGTAACGCCAGAGCCAAGCATCAGCCCCAGCAGTCAAACATATATCACCAATGAACCTACCGATGTAAGTTATGACCTTAGCTTAGATGGTGCGAATTTAATCAGCGTAATTGTTAACGGACAAACGCTATCGGTCAATGATTACAGTGCAGGTGAAACATCATTAAGTTTAAATAACAGTTATTTACAGTCATTAGTTGATGCTAACTATTCTGTTAGCATTGCTTTTGATAATGCTGAAAGCATTTCAGCTAATTTGGCGGTCACAACACTTGACGATCCTGAGCCAACACTTACACCCAGTATTAAAACGTTTAATACTGAGCAACCAAGTGACATAACTTTTACGCTATCATTGGAAGGTGAAACGGTTAGCCATAGTACATTGAATAGTAAAATGATTTCTCCAGTGCTTGATAATGGTGAAATGACTATTACAGCGTCAGATCTGATTGGCTTAGCAAAAGGAAACTATTTACTGGTTTTAACGTTAAGCAATGATAGTCAGTTAACGGCAACCGTTAATGTTACTGGTGGTGATAAACCTCGCCACAACAACTTTGTTTATGTTACCGATGATGGCCACTTTGGCTTAAACGGTAATTATTTCTATAACAATGGTTCAAACCATTATTTCTCTTTTTACAAACATCCTAGCATGCAGGTAGACGTATTTAACGATATGGAAAACCTAGGTATGACCTCGTTTAGAACGTGGGGATTTTGTGATGGTGAATATTACAGTCGACCTGATTACACTGGCTATTGGGATCCGGAATTTGGCACCGGTACTTCAGCGCAAAGCCATTGTTTCCAACCAAAGAATCCAGATAAGGTCTCTGAAGCTGATCGTTATAACGAAGTGGGTTTAAAGCAACTTGATTTTGTTATTGCACAAGCCGCAGAGCGTGGTATTAAAATTATTTTACCATTAACCAATTATTGGGGAGGCTTTGGTGGCATGTGTCAATATGCGGCATGGTCACCAAACATTGATGTTGATGGTGATGGTGTTGCTAATGATGACGATGATTATATGCAATGTTATCGTGCTGAAATCAAGCAGCGCTTTGATGAAATTGGTAAAGCACCAACAAACAGTAATGATGCGTTATACCAGCAAGATTATCAGAACTATATTGTGAATGCGCCAATCGCTGAAGACGACAAACAAGACTATGAATATTTAGTTAATGCCGCTGCACAGTTCTACGGTGATGAATGGTCACAACAACGTTTTCAAGAATACATAACTATGTTGCTAAACCGTACGAACCATTTAACAGGTGTTCAGTACAAAGATGATCCAGCAATTATGATGTGGGAATTGGCAAATGAGCCTCGTTGTGTAAGTTGTAATGATGAACAACGTGAAGATTTCCACCATTGGATTGATACCACATCACAACTGATAAAATCTATCGCGCCTAAACAGTTAGTTTCAACCGGTATGGAAGGTTTTGATAAAGTAAACCCTTGGGAAGAAGCACAGCGTCAGGAGATGATTGCTGATGGTGCTACGCAAGAAGAAGCTGAAACTGCTATTCCGTTAGAGTACAAAGAAGGTACCGACTTTAGTATGGATCACGATTATCCAGCAATCGATGCTTATTCTTTACACATGTACCCTGATTGGTGGGGATTAAATGAAGAGGATGCTAAAAATTACTTAACCTCACGTATTGAAAAAGCACGTGCTGGTGGTAAACCTGTTTACTTAGGTGAATACGGCCGCATGATCGAGTTTGATAATAGCACTATGTTTGATTATCAACATTGGGATGGTCGTGACGGTGTTAGCATGAGCGACCGTGATAGAATCTATGACGAATGGCTAACCATTGCGGATGATTTAGATCTTGATGGTGCTATGGTTTGGGTTATGTCAGGCATGGATTACTGGGAAGCTGCTCGTGGCAAAGCGCCGCTATATACAGACCCTAGTAAGACTGACTTTGGTAATGATCAAGCATACTGTTTCAATCCGGATGGTGCTTCATCAAACCAGCAAAGTGTTACCTGTGACGGACTATACAACGACTGGGATCGCTTCACTGTTTACTGTAACGATCTACGTTGGGACGCTACGTGTGATATCTTGAAAGACTACACAGATAAAGTAAAAGCGAAAAACGTCTCAACGGGTGAAGATTTTGATATTGATAGCGATGGTGACGGAGTTATTGATAGTGAAGATGCTTTCCCGAATGACCCAGCGGATTGGTTAGACTCTGACGGTGATGGTTTTGGTGATAATGCGGAGACCACTGCTGGTACTGATCCAAATGACGCCAACGACTACCCAAGCATTGTTGCTAGTGACAACATTTATGTTGACGGCGATGCAATTTACTTAGCCGACGGTAGTGAATTCGTCATGCGTGGTGTTAACCTACAGTATGGTGATGATCCTGAAGCTAAGTTCCCATCAATTCAATATATTGCTCAAACCGGTGCTAACGTAGTTCGTTTACAACTACGTCAAGATACAACAGCTGATCAATTACGCGCGGCATTAGATGAAATCATTAAATATGAAATGATTGCTATGCCAATGTATTGGGAAGGTCATGGTGACTTTGCTAGAGGTATTTACCAAATTACCGGTGGCGGTGACGCTAATGCCATTTTTGATGGCGACATCAGCTCTCAAGATGCAGTAAGCAAATGGACTGAAGCTTGGGGTGAAGTAGTAACCGATCCTAAATATCAAAAATACTTAATGATCAACATCGCCAACGAATGGGGACAAGATCATACCGTTTGGAAAAATACCTATGCTACCGCAGTAGCTGAACTACGTGACTACGGTATAACTGCACCATTAGTCATTGATGCTGGTGACTGGGGGCACTCAACCGCGTTTTTCGCTGGTGCTCAAGACGTTTTTGATGCCGATGAGTTAAGCAATACTATCTTCTCTGTACATGGTTATTTTGAATGGTCAACTGCTACTGAAATTGATGCACATATTACTTATATGAACAGTCTTGATTTACCAATGATTATTGGTGAGTTTGGCCGTAGCAATCATTACGCTGGTGGTAAAACGACTGACCATATCAACATCATGAAAAAAGCTGAAGAAAATGGTTTAGGTTGGATTGCCTGGTCATGGAAAGGCAATGGCACAGGCCAAGAAATGTTAGATATGTCTAACCAATACGGTGCTTATGACCTAACTGAACATGGTGTTGACATTGTTGACGGTACTGACGGTATTAAAGCAACCGTGATTGATATTGCTGCATCTTACTGGCAAGAAGTTGGCGATGGCGATACTGGCGATGGCGATACTGGCGGCGGTGATACTGGTGGCGGTGATACTGGCGGCGGTGATACTGGTGGCGGTGATACTGGTGGCGGAGCAGGTACTGTAATTCCACCACTATCTACCGTTGAATTAGACATTACGGATGCGGCAACGTCTTCAGTTACAGCGCAACCCGTTACTATTGAAGCTGACTATATTCAAATAGAGAATAGCCAAGCTGGCTCGTCTGCAGGTTGGGATTTTACTGTTGAAACCGCTGGTCAATACCGTATTTCACTCAATGTGGATAACGTCAATGGCGATAGCCGTGTCAATCAAGCCTTTTTAAACGGTACATCAAAAGATTTTACTGCTTCAGGTCCGACAACGGTAACTTTTGATGCGCAATTAAGTGCTGGTAACCACACCACAGGTATTCGTGTAGCAAACACTAATACCCACTGGGGGTATGTAAGACTATTGTCAGCAACTGTTGAGCACCTAGGAAGTTTAACTATTACTGCGCCTACATCAGGTGAACAATTACCGAGTGGCCAAGACATCGCGGTATATTTTGATAAACAAGGTAACGGCAACCTTACTTACAGTGTAAATAGCGGCACAATAACAACTTATACTGGTGCTAGTCCTTTATTAATTCCTGTAACTGATGACGGTTTTTACCGTATAACAGTAGGGCTAGAGGGTACAAGCTCAACTGAAAGTATCGGTGTACGAGTTGGTGAACTTGCGCTTGCCTCATATATTGAAACTAAGGGTTCACAATTTATGCTTGATGGTAAGCCATGGTATTTTAATGGCACTAACCAGTATTATTTAATGTATAAACCTGAAGCCATGGCAGAAGATGTTTTCAAGCGTGCACAAGCGACCGGTATGAATGCTATTCGTACTTGGATGTTTTGTAATGATACCAAAACCCATGACGGTGTTTGTATCAACATGAAGTCTGGTAATAGCTTTATTTTAAGTAAAGAGCCGAATGAGCGTACAGAAGGCGAGCAAGCGATTATCGATCGTAGTTTTGAATTATTTGATAACTACGTGGCGTTAGCCGCTGAAAAAGATATGCGTTTAATTCTTAGTTTAGCGGATGAATGGCCGTACTTTGGCACTATTGGTGATTACGGTGGTTACGAAAGTGCAGAAGGGCGTGTTAACTTCAAAGCCTTCATTACTAACTTACTTAACCATACTAACCAAATTACCGGTGTTAAGTACAAAGATGATCCAACCATTATGATGTGGGAATTAGCCAATGAACCTCGTATTGCCAATGGTTTTGAAGATTGGATTGATGATATTTCAACCCATTTAAAATCTTTATCACCAAACCATTTAGTGTCTATTGGTATGGAGTCCTCTTTTGACTTTAATGGCTCGGGAGATAGCTACGAGAAACTTAAAGAGCTTAACTCTCATGCTAATATTGATGCGGTGAGTGCACATCTTTACCCAACATGGTGGAATATGACCGATGCACAAACGCTGAATAGTTTTGAGCAATTAGCCGCATTAGGTCGTGAATTAGGTAAACCTACCTATATTGGTGAGTTTAGCTGGCCTGCTAATGTTAAGCGTCCTGATAGTAACCCTGATGGTGCAGCTTATGTTAGTGCCACAATTGCTGAAGGTATAGCAAAACGTACCCAAGTCTTTACTGATTGGTATGAAGCCGCTTGGAATAATAAAGATGCGATAGGTGGTATGTTAGGTTGGCAGTTAACGGGCCTTGAATGGGGCAATGGCACTACTGGTGGCCAATGGGGTTCTGGCCCTTATGGTGTGTTCTCAGGTGGCTGGTCTGCTAACAATGACGGTTTTCAATTTTACTGTGTTGTTGATGACAGTGAATACCGTATTACCGGCTTGGGCGCGCCAGGTTTAAATGTTGAGGGTGATACTATTCACTTACAGTTACATAAACCTGTTTGTGAGCTTATCAAGCAATACTCGGTTGATTACCGAGCATTATTTGAATGATTCTTTCTTTATAACGTGAATGCAAAAGCCGCTTAATAGCGGCTTTTTTATGATGATATTTAGGCAGGTTCAGTGAGGGAAAGTCACTTATTATCGGCTTAATAAATTTATCTATAGCCCTTGTTTTTACTCGTTGGCCGTCAAAATTTCTTGCTAAGGCTCGGTATTGACACAAAATTTTCTTTAAATTAAAGAAACTATCAAAATAGAAGTTTTTGATAGCCTCTTTTATTTTCAATTGGTTAATGGTGTATTGAATTAGTTTTAAGCTAAGTTGTAAGTGTTTTCTCTATTAATCATCCATTTGAATCAGCTCAATCATGTAACCATCAGGGTCTTTAATAAAGGCAATAACTGCTTCCCCACCAAGCACCGGACCTGGTTGCCTGGTAACTTCACCGCCTTGTTCTTTTACATACTCTACCGCTTTGAATATGTCATCAACACCGATTGCAATATGACCAAATGCAGTACCTAAGTCATACTCACTTTTATCCCAATTATAGGTTAGTTCAATGGTTACATCCGTAGTTTCACCATAGCCCAAAAAAGCAAGCGTATAACGGTACTGGGTATTTTTATCGGTACTAAGTAACTTCATATCCAAAACTTTTGTATAAAAATCAATAGACTTTTCTAAGTTGGCTACGCGTATCATAGTGTGTAATATTTTATTCATTAGTGCTCTCTTTTAAATATTTAATCAAAGTATTAATTTTGATGTGTTGTTAAATGACATATTTCGCTAAATGTACGAACTGATAATTTTTATTGGCTATTAATTTTCATGCGATAAATATAATAAGGGGCTTGGCCTACATCTTTACCACCTGTAAATGAGGGGGATTTATAAAGCTGATTTGCTACTATGTATAACCAGCTGTTATCTCCTAAAGAAACATTATCCGGCCAGTCTAAACGGGCATCTCTAATTAACGGAATAAGTTTCCCTTGTGCATTTAATTTGTCTATCCCCTTATGGTTTAAATTAGTAAAATAATGATTACCTAGTCTATCGGTAGTTGCGCCGTCTGAAACAGGTTTCTCGCCAACCAAAGTAATATTACTGGTAATAACATCATGTTCAGCGCCGTTTTGTAAAAGCTCAGTCGGTACGCTATACCAACTTTTACCGTTCATAGCACCATAGAATAAGGTTGTACCATCATCTGATAAAGTGATAGGGTTAATCCCTGCCTTAGACGGTTTTCCATCGACATATACCTCCTTACCATTAATAATCATTTTTGCCTTTTTTTCAGGAGCTAATGATGGGTGATTACTAAAACGACTGATGGCATGTGTTGCTATATTTACTGTCAGTATGCTGGGATTATCTAAGTCAGCCAGATAAATCCAACCTTTCTTGCGATCAACAACCAAATCTTGCACGAAACTATTTTTAGGGACAATATTTGTGGGTAAATCAATTTTTGATATAAGCTCACCGGTGTTAATGTCAAAACCCCAAATACGAGTTTTTCCGATGTTTTGACCCATATCAACAATCCATAAGCCACCCATTTTGTCTTTGGTGATACCTAAAGGGGTATCAATAGTATTCTCACTAAACTGGCCAATTTCTGACTGAAATTTCGGTGATGGCCAAGCTTGATAGCTGTTTTGTCCGGTGACTTCTAATAATTGGATACCATGCTCCCCGCCAAGCGGGTGAACGGTAGCAAATACTTGTCCATCTTGAGTTGCGGCAACATTTCCAGGACGAAAAGGAAGTTCAAGTACTGTTTCAAGCTGAGTTGTGGCCGCTGTTGTGTTGAGATTAGCTGCTTTGGATTCTAGTAAATTACAGCCTGTTACCGAGCAGGTTAAGAGTAAAATCGTCATCATTTTGCTCATAAATAAATCCTTGTATTATTGGTTGTAGGCACCGCTTGCGTAGTGCAGTTCATAACTATGACTATAAATTTCAAGAATATTGCCAAACGGGTCTTCCATATAAATCATGCGATATGGCTTCTCACCAGGGTAGTAATAGCGAGGCGCTTTCATGCGTTTTTTTCCACCTGCGGCAACAATTTTTTCAGCCAACTCTTCGACATTAGGATCTTGAACACAAAAGTGAAAAACACCGGTTTTCCAGTATTCAAAATTATCTTCAGGGTTTTCTTGGTTTTTAAACTGAAATAATTCAACACCGACGCGATCGCCTGTGGAGAGATGAGCTATACGAAAATGCTCCCAGCCAGGACCAAAAACATCGGTGCACATTTCGCTTATTGGGCTATTGTCTTCCGTTATTTTGGTTGGCTCCATTATGAGGTACCAACCAAGTACTTCAGTGTAAAATTTAACGGCTGCTTCTAGATCAGGTACCGAAATACCAATATGAGAAAATGTTCTAGGGTATGGTGTTGTCATAGTCTTTTCCTATCGATTAATAAAATTATTTTGTTACTGATGTGTTAACTTTATCGATAAAACTTGAAAACATAAAATTATTAATTATTATGGAAATTATAATTTTATTTTATAGGTTGGCTATGCTAAATCCTACTTGGCTGCAAACGTTTAAAACACTGGTTGAAACGGGACACTTTACCCAAACAGCAAATAAGTTGTTCATGACCCAACCCGGTGTTAGTCAGCATGTTAAAAAGCTTGAAGCGAGTTGTGGTCATGCTTTATTAGTACGTCAAAATAAAAAACTTGAGCTAACAGAGCAGGGGAGAGTCGTTTATGGGTATGCCTTAAAGGTACAAGCTGACGAGAAAGAATTACTAGATAAACTAGGGTTTGATGATCCTTACTCAGGTGTTTGCAGGGTAGCTTGCCCTGGCGCATTGGCATTGCGCCTGTATCCTGAATTGTTGAATTTTCAATTGACACACCCCAAGATAGTTATTCAACTTGAAGTTGCACCCAATCAAAATATATTAACGGGTATCAGTGCAGGTGAGCTTGACTTTGCCATCATAACTCACCAACCCGATCCCGAATTTTTTGATTTAGAGCGATTAGGTGATGATGAGCTATTGTTAATTCTACCGAAAAATTCTGTTGATAAAGGTAATGTCTACCAAACGTTATCGTCAATTGGTTTGATAAATCATCCGGATGCGTTTCATTATTTATCATCCTATTTTTCACAGTGCGGTATCGCTGAATTAGCTTCAAAGAATATTAATAAAATCCCGGTTTCAGGCTATGTAAATCAATTGGTTCAAATATTATTACCTGTCAGTAAAGGCTTGGGCTTCACTGTACTGCCGAAAAGTGCATTAGATAGCTTTGCAAACATTGAACAACTACAAGTAATGGCGTCCCCTAAAAAAGTCACAGAGCCACTGATAGCAGTACAAAAACGTTTCAGGCAATTACCGCTTCGATTCGAGAACCTACGCCAACGTATTAAAAGTATAGTCATTGGTTGCTAAAATCAAATCTTAACGGTTATTTACATTTTGCTTACTATCATAGAGAGTACGAGGTTGTAATAAGCACAAGCCGGTATCTTAAATACTTTTACTCATCATCCACCTAAAATTAAAGACATAATAAATTACACCCACCTGACAAGCTAAATAAATTAAATTTAACACGAAACTCCCTTAGAGCCGTTTATATTGAAGTTAAACTTATTCTCCTTTCATTAGCTAGCTGTCAACAATTAGTGATAATAGCCCTCCTGTTAAATCTTTTAAATACAAACTATTACTGCTGTTTTGTGCTTTGTATACTTTAAGTGTTTTGCTTTGCATAGTTCTTTTTATTAATACTAAGGTCTAATATTGATACATATTGACTCGTTATTTGTGATGTGCAACTATGTTAATTCGAGACTGTTAGTCTCATTATAGTTATTGATTGATGGATTCACACTTATGAATGAATTAAAAGAAGAAGATGTAAAGCCTGGTCCTTTAGATGGGATTACCGTGTTAGATTTTTCTCGTGTTTTAGCTGGGCCTTATTGCACCATGGTGATGGCAGATCTTGGCGCACGAGTGATTAAAGTTGAACGATTTGGTACAGGTGATGATACCCGAGCGTTTGGACCCTTTGTTGGCGTTGATTCCGCTTACTTTATGTGTTTTAACCGTGGCAAAGAGAGTATTTCTCTTGATATTAAGTCGCCACGAGACAGAGAGTTATTAGAGCGCTTATTAGATAGCTGTGATGTTGTTGTTGAAAATTTTCGTCCAGGTGTCATGGAGCGCCTTGGTTATGGCCCTGAACGCCTTGCTAAAACACATCCGCACATCATTTATTCCTCTATTTCGGGTTTTGGTCATAGCGGTCCTTATAGTGATTTTCCGGGCTACGATATGGTGGTGCAAGCGATGGGAGGAGTTATGAGTCTAACAGGATGGCCAGACGAAGAGCCTGCTCGTGTTGGTACTAGCTTTGGTGATTTAGGCGCGGCGTTATTTGGTGTCATTGGTATATTGTCGGCACTATATAGTCGTACTAAGGATGCTCAAGGAACACGTGTTGATATTGGTATGCTTGATTGCCAAGCGGCATTAATGGAAACCGCGTTGGCTCGGTATGATGTTGAAGGGATTGTGCCTACTCGAACAGGTGATAATCACCCGTCACTTGCTCCTTTTGAAACCTTTGCCGCCAGTGATGGTAAGTTCGTGATGTGTGCAGGTAATGACACTTTGTTTTTACTCATGGCTGATGCCTTAGGTTCACCACAGTTAGCACTTGAACCACAGTTTTTAACCAATGATTTACGTGTTAAAAATCGAAAAAAACTGGTTGAAGATGTTGAAAAACTAACACTGACTAAACCAATGCAACACTGGATAGATGCCTTGAATGAAGCAGGAGTGCCTTGCTCCCCTATCAATACTATCGATAAATTATTCACCCACCCTCAATTGTTAGCAAGGAATATGATAGTAAAAGTCAAAGGTGAAAATGATAGGCCAGTCAGAACAGCAGGTAACCCAATTAAGATGAGTTCATTAACAGAGGTAGATCCTGAAGTACCCATTCAGTCGCCTGCACTGAATGAACATAGAGAGAAAATTTTGGATGAATTAATGGCTAAGCATGGAGCGTACGCCCCTACGGTTTCACCTCAAAAGATACCGGATGAAAGTGAAGAATAAATTATCTTGAACGGCTTATTTGCCCCTAAGTACTTAAAAGAGAGATTAATAATGAAAAATAATAACGCAACAGTAAAAAAAGAAAATGCTACGAAAAAATTAAATGAAAATGAAGATACATCTGAACAGACACATAAAGTGCCAGAAGTATTGGAAACTATTTTGGTGGAACGTCGTGAACGTGTTGGGATGATCACGCTTCATCGCCCTAAAAGTTTAAATGCGCTCAGTAGACAGCTTGCAAAAGAGGTAGTTGATACGTTAAAGGCCTTTGATGCAGATGACAATATTGGTTCAATCATAATTACCGGTAGTGCTAGAGCCTTTGCTGCGGGAGCAGATATAGAAGAGATGGCTAATTTGAGCTATGCCGAATTTTATTGTGATGATATTTTTGCGTCTTGGGATGAGTTACGTTTAATCAGTAAACCTATTATTGCCGCAGTGAGTGGATATGCGCTAGGTGGAGGCTGTGAGTTAGCATTGATGTGTGATTTTATTATCGCTTCGGAAGATGCTCAATTTGGCCAGCCAGAAATTAAATTGGGAATTTTACCCGGGATTGGTGGCTCGCAACGTTTGGCAAATGCTGTTGGTAAATCGCTTGCTATGGATTTGATCCTAACGGGAAGAACCATTGATGTGCAAGAAGCGAAAGCTGCTGGCTTAGTATCACGAGTGGTTCCTGGTAGTGAGTTACTACAAACAGCTTTAGAAGCAGCACATACAATCGCCGGTTATAACAGCCCTGTTGTACGTATGGCTAAAGAAGCTGTGACTGTTGCTTTTGAAACTAGCCTTACTGAAGGTATAAGACATGAACGACGTTTATTTCAAGCAGCTTTTGCAACTGAAGGGCAAAAAGAGGGAATGCACGCATTTATCGCTAAGCGAGCACCGGTATTTCGCCATCGTTAAGCGTATATTTTTAGTGTTTCATTTTTGAATTAGATTGATTTTTATTTCACCTGTTTATTTTTAAGAGAAGTTAACATGTCTACACAAATTATTTTACCCAAGGTTATGCAAATTGGTGAAGATGCCAGTCTTGAAATACCAAGTATTTTAAAAAGCCTTGGTTGCAGTCGTCCTTTAGTTATTACTGACAAAATGATGGTGCAACTGGGTTATGCTAGAAGAATACAAATCTGTTTAGGTGCTAAAGGGATTTCAGCACCTATATTTGATGATACTGTGCCTGAGCCGACAGTTAAGTCAATTCAAGCAGGCGTAGAAAAAGCTCGCAATGGAAATTATGATTGTATTATTGCTTTAGGCGGAGGAAGCCCTATTGATAGTGCGAAAGCTATTGCAATATTAGCTAAACATGGCGGCGTTATGCAAGATTATCGTTTTCCGCGGATAGTTAGCGAGCAAGGTTTACCTGTCATTGCAGTGCCGACTACGGCAGGTACAGGCTCGGAAGTAACACGGTTTACAATTATAACTGATGAAGCCACCGATGAAAAAATGCTTTGTGTTGGTATGGGGTTTATGCCTATCGCAGCCTTAATTGATTTTCAGTTAACCCTAAGCCTTCCACCGAGAATAACAGCAGATACTGGTATTGATGCACTCACTCATGCGATTGAAGCCTATGTCAGTAAAAAGGCTAATCCGTATAGTGATAGTCAAGCTATAGCTGCAATGAAGTTAATAGGGCCGAATTTAAGAAAAGTTTATCAAAATGTCGATGATAAAAAAGCTAGAGAGGCTATGATGCTTGGTTCAACTCTAGCTGGGGTTGCTTTCTCAAACGCTTCTGTTGCATTAGTGCATGGTATGAGCCGCCCTCTCGGTGCTTTTTTTCATGTGCCGCACGGTTTATCTAACGCGATGTTGTTACCTAGTGTTACAGCATATTCCATCCCTGCAGCACCTAAACGTTATGCTGATTGTGCCCGTGCTATAGGAGTCGCAATCGAAGGAGACAATGATGAAGCAGCCAATGAAAAATTGTTAACTGAACTTAAGGCGTTAAATGATGAGCTTGAAGTACCAACTCTTGAAGGTTTTGGCATTAAAAGAGAAGATTTCTTTGATGTTTGTCAAACAATGGCAGAGCAAGCGTTAGCGTCAGGCTCACCTAGTAACAATCCCATAGAGCCGTCAATTGGCGATATGGTTTCTATTTATCAGAGGCTGTGGGATTAACCTAAGCCATTTATTTTCTCAAACTTTAGGAAAAACTATGAAGACTATTGGACATTTAATTAATGGTGAAATTATAGATGACACCACACGCAAGCAAGATGTGTTTAACCCAGCAACGGGGAAAGCTATTTGTAAGGTAGCACTTGCTTCGGTCAACACTGTTGAGCAAGCTATTACAAGTGCTCAGGCGGCCTTTCCTACATGGCGTAATACTCCAGCGATTAAACGAGCGCGGGTGATGTTTCGATTTAAAGAATTGTTAGAGGCGAATGTTGATAAAATTAGCCAATTGATCGGTCAGGAACACGGTAAAATATCACATGATGCGGCAGGTGAAATACAGCGCGGTATTGAAAATGTTGAATACGCGTGCGGTGTTCCAGAGTTATTAAAGGGCGAACACAGTAAAAATGTTGGGCCTAATATAGATTCATGGAGCGAATTTCAACCGTTAGGTGTTGTTGCTGGTATCACACCATTTAACTTTCCTGCGATGGTACCCCTTTGGATGTTCCCAATGGCTATCGCCTGTGGTAACTGTTTTATTTTAAAGCCATCAGAACGAGACCCAAGCTCAACATTATTTATTGCTCAACTATTAAAAGAAGCCGGCTTGCCTGATGGTGTCATGAATGTAGTTAATGGCGATAAAGAAGCGGTTGATGTTTTATTGACAGATGAACGTATTAAGGCGGTTAGTTTTGTTGGTTCAACACCTATTGCGGAATATATTTATGCAACAGCGAATGCAAATGGAAAAAGGTGTCAGGCTTTAGGTGGCGCAAAAAATCACGCTATCATTATGCCTGATGCAGATATGGATAATGCAGTGAACCAGTTACTTGGTGCAGCATTTGGCTCTTCTGGTGAGCGTTGTATGGCATTATCTGTTGCTGTTGCCGTTGGCGATGAAGCTGGAGATGTTTTAATTGAAAAAATGACGAAAGCAATGTCTGCTTTAAAAGTGGGGGACTTTAGTGACAGCAGTAATGATTTTGGTCCGGTGATAACCAAGCAACATAGAGACAAAGTTATTGGTTATATTAACCACGCGCAAGAGCAGGGCGCTAAAATTGTTGTTGATGGTCGAAACCCAATTGTAAAAGGTTTCGAAGATGGTTTTTTTGTGGGTGGTACACTGATTGATAATGTAACTCCCGATATGGTTAGTTATAAAGAAGAGATTTTTGGGCCTGTATTACAAGTTGTTCGCGTAAATACCATGCAACAAGCAATGGATTTAATTGATGCGCATGAATACGGTAATGGTACATGTATTTTTACACGTGATGGTGAAGCCGCTCGATATTTTTCGGATAATATTCAAGTGGGTATGGTGGGTATTAATGTGCCATTACCTGTTCCTGTTGCCTATCACAGTTTTGGCGGTTGGAAGCGTTCTTTGTTTGGCGATTTACATGCGTATGGGCCAGATGCTGTACGTTTTTATAGTAAACGTAAAACAGTTACTCAACGTTGGCCGTCTGCAGGGGTGCGTGAAGGTGTTGAGTTTTCAATGCCAACCTTAAGCTAATACTTCGTGTTTTAAGTGCTTTTTTAAACTCCCTTCAAAGGCACTTTAGACTAGTCTATTTGTTGTAGTGGACTAGTCTTTTTTATTGTCTGATTTATAATCAAAGAATAATTAAGGTGTTTGGCTCTTCATCGAGACGCTTGCTAATACTCTTGCTGCTTGATTATAATATCATCGACCTCTAATGCAGGAAAAAACATGCCAAATCAAAGAAGAGAAAAAGGCTCGTCAATTACTCGGGTACTTGAAATTATTGAAGCTATTTCACGTACTGAAAGACCTATGTCACCAGCAGATCTAGTCTTCTCACTTAATATTCCTAAGCCTACTGTTCATCGCTTATTGCAACAACTTGAAGCTGATAACTATGTGAAATTCAATATGAGGGGGCTGTTGGTGCCAGGTGATAGAATGCATAGTATTGCCTTAGGTGTACTTCATAGTAGTCGATTTAAAGCCCTGAGGCAGGCTATTTTAAAAAAGCTAGCAGAAACGATCGGTGAAACTTGTGGAATTGCAATTCCTGACGGTACAGACATGATTTATTATGATCGAATTCAAACCAATTGGCCGCTGCGGATTCATTTACCTATAGGAAGTCATACACCAGCATGGTGTACTGCAAGTGGAAAACTTTATTTAAGCTCACTGCCAACTGTACGTCGTCAGCGTATTCTAAATAAGTTATCATTAGAAAAACTTGCTAGAAATACTTTTACTGAACCATCTCTATTAGAAGAAGAGTTAAACGATATTAGGATAAATGAATTAGGTATTGATAACGAGGAGTTTATCGACGGGATGGTTGCTTGCTCTGTACCGATTGTTGATCAGGATGGAAAATTATTTGCCTGCCTTTTTACACATGCCCCCGTGATCCGAAAAAGCTTAACCGAATTGTTAAGCTTTGAGCCTATTTTACGTCAAGCCGCGATTGAATTAGGGGATTTACTTAAGGAATAGGTATTATTAAATGTTAGTTATTCTATAGCTGTGCCACTTGTCAGACTTTAAAGAAGGCAAGTTCGTTTTTTTGAGACTCTGCCAATTGCGCTAATTCAGATGAGGCTTGCAAAGTTTGGTTAACAGCCGCGACGTTTTGTTGTACCAAGTCAAACGCCAGCGTAGTATTTTTGGATATGTCTTCTGTTACGCTAAACTGTTGTTCAGAAGCTGTTGCAACTAGCATATTAATATCAGAAATAGATTGTACTGCTGATGAAACGTCCTCAAACGAATTCTTAACATTATCAGCAAGTAACACCGATTCTTGAATTAATCCTACATTTTGGCTCATGTTTTTATGAGCTATTTCGGATTGGTATTGTAGTTTTTCTATTATTTCTTTAATGCTAACAGTTGATTCCTGTGTTTTTGACGCTAGTGTTCTAACTTCATCAGCAACAACGGCGAAGCCACGTCCGTGTTCACCGGCACGTGCGGCTTCAATAGCTGCGTTTAATGCGAGTAAATTAGTTTGATCTGAAATGGTGTTAATAACCTCAGTTACCGAGCCGATTTCAAAAGCAAACTGTTTCAAGTCTTCTACTATGCTTGCAGTATCTGATACTGAAGCGTTAATAGTATCAGTTAGCGCAATCGTTTTTGCTAAAGCTTCTTTGCCATTATTTATGTTATCCTGTGCTGTTCTAGTTTGTTCCTCGGCCTCTATGGCTTTACCGCTTACTTCTTGAGAAGTGATTGATAGCTGTTGAATAGCTGTGGATATTTGTTCCACCTGAGCGAGTTCATGCTGTGCATTATATTGTGTTTGGTTCATCACGGTATTTAATTCCTGAGAAGCTGACGATACATTTTCTGAAATACTGTGGGAATTTTTTATTAACCCTTTTAGCTGTTGAGATAAGTTGATTAAAGAGAAGTAAATACCTGTTTTTATGTCTTTATTATGTAAGTTATCCGTTAATTGACCGTTAGCTATTTTCTCCATCAAGCTAGCAATTTCATTTGGTGGTCCACCTACAGGTTTTAGAACCAATTTATTCACAACAGCAAGTAATATTAACACAGCAATTATTAAACTAATCGCTCCTAATAACACATCTGTAGCTAATTCATTATTAACCCCTTTTTCAATCTCACTGTCTCGAATGAATGTAACATAAGACCAACCAGTAATGTTTAATGTGCCCCAAAAAGAAGTGAAGTCAACATCTTTATTATTCACTTCAGCGGTATACGACAATTCAAGGTTTTTAGCATTAAACTTCTTATATATAGGGCGTTTTGTGAAAATGTTCTTTCCGATAAAGTCAGGGTAGGGGGCAATTAATATTGTACCATCGGTTGTATATAAGAACATATCCTCTCGGTTAAGACTGGTTTCTAGTACACTTTCCATATAAATAGTAGAAAGTACTGCAATAGAATCATTCACCTTTAAAGCCATACCTAATACTTCTTTGCCTGTTACGGCCGAATTAAAAGGTGGTGAGACAAAAAAATCACTGTTGTTATTAAAAATGGCATTATAATAAGCGCGATTTAATTTTTTCACATTAAAACCTAGCTTTTTACCCGCCACATTATAAATAGCTCCTGTCTTGGTAAAAAGAAACACGCCATCACTAATGGTACTTTGTGCCCGAGATAAAGAGTTTAGTTGCGTTATAGCATTAAGAGATAAGCCTTTAGAGGATATTTCAGTAGGAGAAATATTAATGGAGGATAACATTTGTCTATAACCAGTAAGTTTTTCTAGCAAGCCTGTTTTAATTGTTATATTTTTTTCGTGTAAAAGTGCCCTATTCAAATCAATACTCTCAGCTTTGAAAGCATTGTAACTAAAAGTTATTAGTGTTGAGATAATAGCGAAAATTATAAAACTTAATGTTCCAATAATCTTTAGTTTAAATTCATTCATTTTAGTTCCCTGTATAAATTAAATGTAACTCAATTGTTTGTTTCTTATATGATAAGTACGTTGAGGAAGAGAGGACAAGTTTCACTTCATATTTATTTATCCAAGTATATGTATAGTAAATCTTCGTGTTATTGAGACATATCGTATCGTTTTATATTACGACAAGCTAATGAGATTAGTCAATACTGACATCAAAAAAATGAACCAGTATTGTACATTCATATTTTTTGATTGGTAAATTAGAAATGTATGTTTAATAATCATAAGGCTACTGGTCGTTATTGTAGATTTATCTTAGATAAAATAAATTACTTTGGAATGTAAAGTTAATAATTATTAGCTAGGTTTTATTTTTAAGCTACGGAACTCATGTTTTAAATAATCTTTTCATTTATAAGCCAAATTGTCTCTATATGTATACTTATCTTTTGTTGTGCCCTTTTTAGCTATTCGTTGTTGTTAGTGTTTTTATATTTATGTTATTTTTATCAAAACGAATAGCTATAAACTCCTGATATCTGTAGGTAGCTACTTAAATGGTATTTATCGGTGCTGTTTGTTGTGACTACTTATAAAAGTACCCGCATGAATTTCATAATTATGTACAACAAAAAGATATTAAAGTTAGGAATTTATTATCACAGACAATAGCTATGACAGTGAGGGCATTCGAATTATAATTAGCAACCTAAACTCAAGCCCAGTTATACATAGAAGCAGAATTCAATAACGGAAATGACGATATTGAATGGTGTTTATATAAATATAGGCCCTTAGTTGAAAATGCATTTGTAAGACTGAATATTTCCGTACTCTAGAGACAAGATTCGATAAATTGAAATTACAGTTTGAGTGTATCTTAACTCTACTATCTTCAATTATTTGGCTGCCAATGTGAAAGAGCACTCCGGCTAATTAATTTTCATATATTGTTGGTGTAGATACTTCCAAGGCATAACGACAGTTATGAGAATCACACCGAATAAACAAGCAAACGTGACCTCCATAACAAACTGGCTTTGGCTATCTTGAATCCAACTTGGCAGGGCAAATACAATGAGCCAAATAGACTTCCACAATAACTCTATCATTAGGAATGGCAACATTTTTATTGGATAACGCAACCCTAAAAGTGCCATTAAAGAGTAGCTTGCTAACATGGCTAGCACTACACTATCATCGGAAATAACTGCATGCTTAAAATACCAAATATCTGGCCAAACAGTTAAAGTTAAACCTACAAATATAAATAGGTACATAGCCCTTAATAAGTTAAGCCGGAAAGTACTTAAAGAGGAATGATCTTTCATAATTACTCTTTAATAGTTCGTGCTTTTAAGCCACGGTTAAACTGTTCAGTAAAGCTTTGGTCTTGCTGTTTATTATTTTTCTTTATGGTATCAACAATATTTTTATATTGTTCAACATTTCCCGCTGCATAATAAGCCTTTGCTAGACTCCATCGAGACCAGTAATAATGAACATCATAAGGATCGTCATTACGCTTCATGTATTCTTTAATATATTCAATACTCTTATTAAAATCTTCCCCTTCCGCTAGGTAAATTTCTCCCAACTGTAACCAGCTGTCATTTTTATGCCAAGTATCTGCCATGTGACTGACTTCAAATTTTTGTTCTTCCGAAATTACTTCCATAAATAATGTTTTACTTACTTGATAACGTTCTTTATCTTTTAAGAATCGGGCGAGTTGATACATATTTTCACTATTAAGATATTGAGTGTTCGAATACTTTTCTGCTAAGCGCAGTGCAGTATCTTCGCCATCAACTATTTCTGTATATTTCAACCAAAGCATGTGAGCATCTTCTTGTGAGATTTTTTCTAGTTGAAGCAGGTAATGCTGAGCTTTTTCCATTGAGCCTCCAGCCAATGACGGCGCATCTAGATGAAATTCAATCACCATACGAAGTGCTTTTATATCACTCGGAAAATTTTCAACGGATTTTTCATATTGCTTCATACATTTTTTACCAAAACTCAACGCACTAAAAATTGAAACCTGCATTGCATGCTCACAGTAAATGTCACCTGCCAAAAGTAAATCATCAACTGAAAGTATCGATATAGTTAGTGCTTTTTCTATATACTCTACAGCCTGTTCGCTGTCTTTTTTAACTAATGATATCTGACTCAAATAGATCAAAGCCTGTTTATATTCAGTTGTATTATTTTCTCTATCGTTAACCTTATTTATTTGATTAATAAAGTATTGCTGAGCACGATCGTATTGTTTAGTTTCAAATAAATGCACCCCACTTTTACTTTCAACCTTAAGGGGTTCGTTCGCTGTCAACATTGACGAATACACGAATAAAAAACTTATACATAGCTTCACTAAAAGATTAATGGACATACTTACTCCTTCCCTAGTCGTTTAAATCTGATTTTTTTTATCGTATTAATGAACGGTTTGCGAATTTTTATCACCCCAACAAACAAAACAATAATAGGAAAGAAGCCTAAAAGAACAGGAAATAAGCTATTATTAAACCCGTCGGGAAAGAAACTTTGCTGACCAAAAAACAAGGCTCCCGAGGCAATAAAGAAAGAGAAACTCATCCGCCAAACATGACGAATAATACGTGATTGATTAGATAATTTTTTACGTAATATAAGGTTAATTTCGCCACAAAAAGCCACCGCGCCAGCAACCACAAATATAATAAATGCCTGTGGTGGAGCACCATCAACTGTGCCGCTGCTACTTTGGTTCGCCAAAATAATAAAAACAATACCCATCATTGTAATTAAAAAGGCAATGACACAACCAATTTTTTCCGCCTTACCTGCAACCATTTCTCGGCTATTGGCAGCTAACTTCCCGGTAATCAATAAATACAACGCGAGTATTGCCGCGACAAAATTAGTGGCTTTTTCCATTGCTAGAAAAGGGGAAACTAATGCACCAATGAAATAACAAATAAACATCGATATAAAAAAAATGTTACCTGCAAAGCGATGTAATGAGCTGCCCTTAGCCGATAAACTAGCAATAGAACCGGCAATTAAACCAAGCGCGCCACCACCAATGTGGCTATACAATAAAATAGCTGCACCTAAATGTAATAATGAAGAAGAATCCGCTTCAATTATTAAATGGGCAGAATGCGCTGAGCCCGAAAAAAGCAACAGCAACCCTATAGGCATACTAATAAGTAGCCTGAGAACAAATTTTTTCATGTGAATATTCCGTTAATTAGTTATTATAAAATAACAATAAATTCCGATTGAATTGTATATTTAATTGGTTGGCTTACTCTAATTGAAACTCCAATATATCGCCTGGTTGACACTCCAAAGCTCGGCATATTTTATCTAACGTATCAAAGCGAACAGCCTTAGCTCTTCCTGACTTTAAAACAGATAAATTTTGCGCGGTAATACCTACTTTTTCAGCAAGAGTATTTAACTTCATTTTACGCTTTGCGAGCATGACATCTAAATTCACAATAATAGCCATAGTTGCTCCTATATCGTCATCTCTGACTCTTCATTAAGATCACAACCAATTTCAAGCGCCCAAAGTAATATGTACATTAAACCGAAAAAGATCACCGCGATAAGAAACTCTATTCCTATTGATAAATGTGACGTAGCCCCTGTTAACAAAGATAGTATCCACCCTGAAATATTTTGAATAATAAACAATATAAAAAACATGACTCCGCTATTAAGGACCGCCTTTACACTTATTATCGCTTGATGGCTGAATATTTCCCCTGCGATAAAATGACTCATTAGATGCCGAAAGTTACTTGTTATGCGTATTGCCAGATACAAAGCGAGAGCATACAAAAATAATATTGTTCCTTTAAGCCACAGGCTTACTTCCTGAATATAGAACGCATTATCCCCGAGCATTAAAGAACCACTATCAATAAAAAAAGCAATCCCAAAAATCAATAGCCAACAGCCATAGAGCAAATATCTAAACAAGGTTAAAAAAGTAAATAATTTTTGACTCAATTTTTTAATTTGCTGAGTTCTTGCGTGTACTTGTATATCCATAAATCACCTATCACTAAAAACCATCAATAAGATAACACATCAAAAACAAATTGCGATATTTATTTATCGATAATCGATAAATAAATATCGTATAGCATAAAATAAGATGCCGATGACTTTGACTATAAATGAAAAAAGGGCGATAACATCACTGCTATCGCCTTTTTCAATTTTTTAAATTTAAGTCTAGTGATTCTCTTAAGCCATATTAATGATTATTTGTTAGTTATTTAGATAGACTGGGAAGTTAATGTATACCAATTTAGCGCTGGTCTATCCATTCCATACGTTTTGTTAAAAGATTCTTCAATGCTTTAGTGGGAGCTAAGTCTAATGCAATTTTTTGATGCTTTTTGGCCAAGTTTTCATCCCCAGCTCGTAAATACAAATCAGCTAATACAGCACTCCATGAATAAGTTTCCATTAACCAACTTGGGAAAGTCGACCCATGAATAACAGTTAAACCAGCTTCTGGACCATTCATTTCAGCAATAGCGACGGCTCTATTGAGCCTGTGAATAGCGGAGGATGACGTTTGCTCTAAAAGTAAATAGTTATCAGCGATTCGATCCCATCGAGTTTCTTTATAGGACATAGAAAGACAATGTTCTGCAGCAATTCCTGCTTCAGCATGATACCTAGAGAAATAATCTCCACAAGCGGACTTTTCTAGCCACAGAAGTCCATCTTGTATTTTCTGCTTATCCCATAAAGAGCGGTCTTGATGTTCTAATAGAATTAACCCTCCTGTGCTATCTTGCCTTCCTTCCATTCTTGCCATCTGAAGATTTATTAAAGAAAGTAATGCATAAGTTTCAGGGGTTTTCCCTATTTTCCTACTAACTAAAATAGTGGTTAGCCTAAGTGCTTCTTCACAAAGCTCCTTCCTTATCCCTGATTCATGAGTAACGGAAAGGTACCCTTCAGTGAACATTAAATATAAGACTTTATTGACTGAAACCAACCGAGATGGACATTCTTTTGTTAACACAGACAATGATTTGAGGTTATTACTTTTTAACTTATTTTTACAACGAGAGAAGCGTTTGTATACATTAGCTTCACTTGTGAATAATCTAATTGAAATTTCACGAATATTAAAACCACAAAGTACTTTAAGAGCAAAAACCAGCTGAGATTCAACAGGAATATCATCACTACAGCATGCAAATAGCATTAATAAAAAGTCATCCTGAAGCTCCGTAGATAAAAAAAAGTCAGGGGTCGTTACTAAATCGTCTTCAAATTTTTGGCTATTTTGAAATAAAATACGATCACTGTTAGATTTTTTACGCAATTCACTTATTAGGTTATTTGATGCAACTCTATATAACCAAGCGGAAGTGTTTTTTGGGACACCATTTAAACGCCATGATTCCAGTCCAATCATTAAGGCTGATTGAACGGAATCTTCAATAACGTCTAAATGTTGCACACCAATTCGACGAGAAAGAGTTGTGACCAGTTTACTGTACTCAAGACGAAAAAATTTCTCTATTAGCCTTCTAGGAGTCAAGAGTTATTGATCTCTCTTACCTCTATGCTAGAACCTAGAAATATACCTGGACTACTTTTCGCTACATTAAGAGCTTCTTCCAGACTGTTTGCAGTAATAATCATATACCCACCAACCACCTCTTTAACTTCAACAAAAGGACCATCCATAACACCTTCTTTGGTAACAACTTTACCATCACCTAACTTTCCGCCCATATCGAGGATATTATCTTTGTACTTATCCTTCCAAGCATTAAACTTAGCATACATTTCTTCCATTTGACCTGGTGAAGGTGAACCTGTTGCTTTAGATTGATTTGGTTGGTTTCTCATAACGCATAGATAGCTATTTTTCGACATAATATTAATTCCTTTATTTTTTATTAAAAGTTTCTACTTAACTTAACGATCGAACTTTCGTTTTTTGGACACATAGCAACATATTTATTTGAATGATGTATATTTATATAACAAGGTCTATTGAACTTTCTTGTGGCACAAATTGACACAATAGTTATTGGGCGTTAGTATTTTTCGGCTTGTCGACAACATAGTGGCTTGGGAAGTCTGCAGACTTATCGCCACTACGAGTACGAAGGCGAATATATGATTCATTCCCTTTGGGTTTATTCATTGGAATATCCATCCCGCCCTCAGCGGCTAACATATTAAATAAATGGTTTTTCATTTTGTCTATTGTTTTCGTGTACTTAGCATCTGCTATCAAGTTGTTTTGCTCTTTGGGATCGTTCTCTAAGTCGTATAACTCGTCAGTGTCCCATAAACCATAATAAGTGATGTATTTAAACTTATCACCACGCAAGGCGAATACCGTGGGTGACTGTGGATAGTTTTTCTCCCAGTAATAAACATACAAAAAGTAATCACGCCATTTGATCTCTTTCTTTTGTGCTAATGGTAAAAAGCTTTGACCGTCCATGTGATCTGGCTTTTTGATACCCGCAGCTTCTAATATCGTTGGAGCAATATCAATGTTAGCTACTACATTATCTATAGCTTGACCACCTTCAATTAATGAAGGTAATTGCATAACCATAGGTACACGAATGGATGTTTCATAGGCGACACGTTTATCAATTAACCCATGTTCACCAAACATAAAGCCATTATCACCCATATAAATAATTAACGTATCCTCGTATAAACCCATATCTTTGAGTTGTTGTTTGACACGACCAATACTGTCATCAACTGCAGAGAATGCTTCAGTGTAGTTTTGATAGTACTTTTTGATATCAACTTCACTATGGTAAGGAAAATCTACACCATGCCAACTATTACGCTGATCACGTAACCAGCGAGGTGTATGTTCACCGTAATCTTCTACTTTATGGTTGGACGGCAATTCAACTTGACCATCGTACATACCTTTGTGGCGTTCTGCTGGTGTAAAGTTAGCGTGTACCGCTTTATGAGATAAGTACATCATAAATGGCTGTTCTTTACGTTGTTTCTCTTTCATCCAGTCAATCGCATAATCTGTTAATTCATCTGTGATATAGCCTTTTTGTGGTACACGTTTACCATTTACATTAAGTGTCCATTTTTTATCTCTTGGTGCCCAATAATGACCTTGACCAGCAAAACTAACCCAATGTTTAAAGCCTTGTCTTTGATGATCACTGTGGCTTCCCATGTGCCACTTACCAAAATATGCCGTGTCGTAACCTTGCTTTTGCAAATATTCTGCAAAGTAAACTGTACCATCTTGCTCCAAACGATTATTGTCAATAACGCGATGCTTATGTGTATATAAACCTGTTAAAATTGATGCGCGACTTGGCGAACAAAGTGAAGTAGTTACCATGGCATTTTGTAAATGAACACCTTCGTTAGCAATTGAGTCTAAATTAGGGGTTTTCATAAATGGATGATCCATAAAACCCATTGCATCATATCGATGGTCATCCGTTAAAATAAACACAATATTACGCTTTTTAGCCCCTTCAATTTGGTTAACAATAACTTCAGTAGGAAATGTGCTTGCTAAGTTTGAAAATGAAGCCAATAAAGCCACATTTCCTATCAAAATTGTCATATAATTTCTTATAATAGTTTTCATAAATAATCTCGTTATTTGTTATAGATTGTGAATGTTTTTTGCAGCGCTATAAGGCCAAACACTTTAAATAAACAGTAATGAAACATTAATTCGCTTTTTTAAACTCGCCAAAATTATGTGGCATCGGCGTAATATATTTGCTTAAACTTTTCTGTAAATCAGCAAGTATTGACGCATATTTTGGATCTTTCGCTAAGTTATGTTGCTCGTTTGGATCTTGCTCTAGATTATATAGCTGATCAAAATAGTGGGGATGCAATTCGTGGGCGTTATAACGAGAGCGCATTAAACCAACCAAAGCGTCATTGGTTACGGTTAACCCTTCTTGATTATATTTACCCGGGTTGGCAATGGCATCTTCTTGAATATCTGATGGGAATCTCACGGCATATACTTCCATTTATCGGTCACATGCTTGTACCATCAAGTGACTTGTTCTTATCGCTAACACCAGCGGCATCTAAAGTAGTGGGTACTATGTCCACAGCACTTACTAAGCTATTGACTTGTTGAGGCTTTATTCTATCAGGCCACCAAACGAGTGCCGGCGTATTAACCCTACCTTCATAATTGGTCATTTTTCCTCGTCCACCATGCGCACCACTATGGTCGCTAGCAAAAATAATCAAGGTATTGTCTAGAATATTATGACTGGCTAACTTAGTGATAACCGACTTAATGGCGTCATCAATCCATAACATAACCGCGGTTTCTTCGGGTAAACCGGCTTCCTTTACGCGAGCAAATACACTTGATCGAGAGGGTTGAACTTGCGGTGCTAATTCATCAATAGTAGGTGTTAATACTTTGCCACCAAAAGTACCAGCGTCAGTGAAATTCATATCGTCAGTGTAAATAACAATAATATTTGGTTTTTGGTGTTCATTTGTTAATTTATTAGTTAGTGAAGATTTTTCAGGTGAACTGCAGCCTGAAAGTGTAATACTCATGAATATTATCAAGTAACTTGAATATTGGGTTATTGTTCGCATAACGACTTTCTAATTGTTTTGTGCAAAGATGGGCATAGCAATGAGTTACCTTATCAAAGAGGTATTTACTGAGGAGGAATTAGGATTAAATGGTGTAATATATGTAGGTTGATGCGTTGTTATTTCTACGTTTGTTTTGAGTAGTAAACCAGTATCCATATTTCGCTTAAAAAGCACTACATTATTAGAACGTTGGTTGGCTATGAGTAAATAATTTTCTTGTTGAGATAGTGTAAAATCACGTGGCCATTCTCCACCCGATTCAATGTGTTGCTTAATACGTAGATTGCCATTAGATAATACATCAAAAACACTAATGAGATTACTTCCGCGAATGCTGACATATAGGTGTTTACCTGTTGATGACATTTTTATAGCTGCAGCAAAATTATCTCCATGGGAGCCCTTTGGTAATATACTGATAAGTTGTCGACTACTTAATTTACCATGATTTAAATTTTGCTGAACTACAAGTATTGTATTGTCTAGCTCACTAACAATATAAGCGGTGTTCAAGCTAGGATGAAATGTCATATGTCTTGGGCCAGCACCAGCTTGTAATTTTATCGCAACTTCAGTTGTTAACTCTTTTTTCTTAAATTGATGAACAAAAACCTGATCTGTACCCAAATCAACACTATAAGAAAATTTGCCAGTTTTATCCCAGTTCATCCAATGCATGTGTGGTGCTTTCTGTCTTTCATGGATGCTATTACCTTGTGATTGAAATTCTGTGATCAGGTTTAGTTTGTTAGTTGCAGTATCAATAGCAAAAAATTTAGTATCACCTGAGCTGTAGTTTGTGACGCTTAATTGTCTGCCGTTGGGGTTGACTGCGATATAGCAAGGGTCAGCACCTATGTTTTTATAGCTATGTATTGATTTGAATTGGTTTGTTTCAGAGTGCCAAGAAAATTGATTAATCTCACCCTGAGCCTTTTCATTTACAGCATATAAAGTCTGATCGTGATTGCTTAAAGCAAGGTAAGAGGGGTTAGCTGTTTTAGCAACTACCTTATTGCTCGATAAAGCTAGATTATGTGTGTCTAATGTAATAAGACTTACACCTTGTAAGTCGTTATTGGTGTATGAACCGGTAATGAACTTATCGAGTTTATTGTTCAGGTTATTATCTTCTTGTCGTTTAGCTTCTACTGAGGTGCTTTCACAAAGAAAGCAAAGTAACAGTGCAGTTATTAGATTTTTAGTGCGCATTCTATACCCGGTAATAATTTATTGAGTAATGATTTATCTAACTATATATCCTATTTAACTAGTTGGTCAACCAATATTAACCGGTTCAATTTTGGTTGACCAACTGTGTGAAGGTAATGTAGAGTTGTCGTTTTTATAGAGACAAAGTTAATAGGGGGAGAGTCATTCAAACGCAGCGTAAATATCAAATTGTTGGCAGTAAGATTCAGAAAAATATTTCTGAAGGCTTGTATTGCCTTGGATCACGTTTACCAGCAGAACGGGATTTAGCTGACGTTTATTCCGTAGGAAGATCTGTTATTCGTGATGCTATTGTGATGTTAGAGCTGCAAGGATTGGTAGAGGTTCGTCAAGGCTCAGGTGTTTATATCATAGCCAAACCAACTACGGCGACAGAGCAAATTGATAACCAAATGTTAATGTCTCAATCAGGGCCTTTTGAAATGATACAAGCTAGACAGTTTGTCGAAAGCAATATTACTAAACTTGCGGCAACAAATATAACTACAGAAGATCTTGTACTATTAAAAAGCATTTTAACCCGACAAGCAAAAGCAAAATCTGACATAGATAAAGAAGCCTCCGATCAAGACTTTCATTTGGCAATTGCGGCAGCAACACAAAATGCAGAGCTTGTTTCTGTGGTCAAAAATTTATGGGATAGGCGGCAAAACAATCAATTATGGCGTTTGTTGCATGAACGGGTGATTATCAAAAAATCACAAAAAAGGTGGCTTGATGATCATTTGACAATATATGAAGCATTGGCACGTAAAGATGCTGACGCAGCTTTTTGTTCAATGTGGAATCACTTAGAAAATGTAAAAACAGCTTTGCTTGAGGTGAGTTTTGAACAAACCGATAAGCTGGATAGCTGGCGACTTACATCATAAAGATTGATTGGTAAAAGTAATTAAAGAATTTATCAGACATTTATTAAAGGAAAACAAATGAAAAAGTATATTTTCAGTGTGGTCTGTTTGCTAATGACATCATTGTCTTATGGAGCAGAGTTTAAACATTTTATTACAGCAGAAGGCAATAGATTAAAAGACGGCAAAGCGGATTACCGTTTTATTTCTTTTAATGTACCGACATTAAATTATCAAGAAGATAATTTGAAGTTTCGTGAAACTAACCCCTATCGATTACCATCAGAATATGAAATACGTGACATATTTGCCACGGTGAAAGAAATGGGTGGACAAGTTGTCCGTATATATACCATTCCAGTACGTAATACCGGTTTTCCAAAAGACTCTCCAACCTATGTTGAAGCACCTGGTAAGTTTAATGAAGACGCATTTAAAGTCACCGATATGATGCTTGCATTAGCAAATGAATACGGCATCCGCGTTATTTTTCCTTTACTAAATAATCGTCAATGGATGGGTGGAAGGCCAAATTACGCCGCTTTTAGAGGTAAAACGGCAGAAGAGTTTTGGACCGATCGTCAACTTATTGAAGATTTTAAACAAACCATTAATTTTACCTTAAATCGTGTTAATACCATTACCGGTGTGCCTTATAAAGATGATAAAGCGATCCTTTGCTGGGAAACGGGTAACGAGTTAACCAGCCCAGAAGATTGGACCTTTGAAATTACCCGTTATATGAAAAAATTAGATCCTAATCACTTAGTGATGGATGGCTGGTTTAGTGATGATTTAGATGAGCCATTAGTGAGAGAGGCTTCATTAAATGAGTGGTCAATCGATATGGTTTCTTCACATCACTATGAAAGAGATACCACGCTTTTACCAGGTAATATTCAACGCAATATTGATTTAATTAACAAACGTAAAGTGTATTTAGTGGGGGAGTTTGGTTTTGCTAGTACCTCTTCTATTGAAAGCACACTCGATAAAGTGATTAAAGAATCTGATGATGTAATGGGCGCGCTTATTTGGAGCTTACGTCATCATAATAGGGACGGCGGTTATTATTGGCATTCAGAGCCGCTTGGTGCTGGTTTATTTAAAGCCTTCCATTGGCCGGGATCAGATGCAGGTATTGCTTATGATGAAGCCAACTTAATGCGTATGTATCGCCAAAAGGCATTTGAAATCCAGAAAAAAGAAGTACCACCAGTATCATTACCACTACCGCCTAAAATGCTACCTACGGAAAATGTGTATAGTTTAAATTGGCGTGGTTCGATGGGGGCAACAGGTTATAACGTTGAACGCGCGACCTCGACGAAGGGCCCTTGGCAGCAAATTCGCTTTAATGTGAGTGAAGAAGAAGTTCCTTATTTTCCTTTATATAATGATGATACCGCTAAAATAGGTAAGCAATATTATTACCGCGTTAAAGCGATTAACCCGGCAGGGGTCTCAAAAGCTTCTAATGTTATTGGCCCAATAACGGTTAAACAGTTGGCAAAAATAGATACCATGAAAAACTTAGGTATTGTTGAAGACAGTAAAGCCATTAAACCGGTTATGGGAAATGATCGTAGTTTTAAAGAGTTACGTTATCGTTTAGCGGGAGATTACGGCTCTGAAATAACCTATTCAGTACCGGGTGATTTTGCGGGCGTAGATATTTATGCCTTTGAAAAAACACGTTTTAATTACCTTGAAATTCAAGGTTCAATAGACGGAAAAGTATGGTCCAGTTTACCTATAACACCAAAAAGCTTTGTAAATAGTGAGACTAACTATAGCTATTGGAAACCTAAACTATATGCGCACCATGATACTGAGAAACAATTTAAGTTTATTAAAATATTCTTTAAAGGTGGCGTAGCTCAATTAGGTCGCGTGGAAATTCTTTATCAATAAAAGCAATCAACAACACGCTTTCGCTTATATCTAATAGGTGAGTTTCATTGGTTATGTTGCCATGGAACTTGCCATTAATTTATGTGAAAAATTCATATTAAACCCTAGCTTACCAACTTATTCTAATAAACCTTAAGCTACACTAGGATTCATTTTATGGCCATTGCTGCTGTTCTCATCACCATATTGGTGTTGGTGTTATTAATTACATGGGCAAAAGTTCAACCGTTTATTGCCTTTATCATTTCCTCTATCGTTGCCGCGATTTTACTCGAAATACCCCTTGAACAAATCCCTGAAACGCTAGAAATGGGTTTGGGCAATATGCTTGGCTCATTAACCGTGATTATTTGTTTTGGTGCTATGTTTGGTAAATTGGTTTCTGAAACCGGTGCGGCCAAGCGCATATCGTCTTCACTGATTGATCTTTTTGGTGAAAAATATATTACATGGGCATTGATGTTAACGGGGTTTGTTGTCGGTATTCCGTTATTTTATAACGTCGGTTTTGTGCTACTTATCCCTCTAGTTTTCTCTGTTGCCTATCAAACTAAACTGCCAGTTGTTTATTTAGGCATACCGCTGCTTGCTGCATTATCTGTAACGCACGGCTATTTACCACCTCATCCATCACCAACAGCATTGGTTGCTCAATTTAATGCGGATATGGGTTTGACCTTATTATATGGCTTAGTATTGGCCGCATTTTCAATGAGTTTAGCTGGGCCAATCTTTGCTAAACGTCTAAAACATATGAAAAGTACACCTATTAAAACGTTTAAACCAACGCAGTTAAGCGATGATGAGCTACCGGGTAAATTCACCAGTTTTGTTATCGCCTTATTACCGGTATTAATGATTGCAGGCACCACTGTATTACCTTACATCGCAGGAGATGATGCCAGGTTAAAAACGGTATTTGCGTTTGTGGGGGATCCAATGATCGTGATGCTTATCGCCTTATCAATAGCAACTTATGTACTAGGTATATCTCGTGGTTATTCCATGACTAAAATCATGACTATGTATTCAGACGCGATTAAAGACATTGCCGTAATACTGCTCATTGTGGCTGGGGCAGGCGCATTAAAACAGGTATTTGTTACAAGTGGCGTAAGCGCAGACCTTGGTGATATTTTAAAAGATAGTGCCATGAATCCACTGCTATTAGGTTGGTTGATTGCCACCATAATTCGAATTTGTTTAGGCTCGGCCACCGTTGCTGGTTTAACCGCTGCAGGTATTATGGCGCCAGTTGTTATAGCTACAGGGGCAAACCCTAATTTAATGGTACTTGCCATCGGTGCGGGTAGCTTAATGTGCTCACATGTTAACGACTCAGGCTTTTGGATGTATAAAGAATATTTTAACCTCAGTTTAGCCGATACCTTTAAATCATGGTCGTTAATGGAAACCATTGTCGGTTTAACTGGTTTGGTTGGCGTTTTAATTTTAGATAGTCTTTTGTAATAATTTTGTAGGAACTTTTTATGAGTAATTTCCCTTATTTTATGGCGCAAACAATGCGTTGGTATGGACCTAACGATCCTGTCTCACTTCGCGATATTCGACAAGCTGGTTGCTCGGGTGTTGTAAGTGCATTACACCATATCCCAAACGGAGAGGTTTGGACGGTAGCTGATATTAACCAACGAAAACAAGAAATAGCAGCGTATGATATGCAGTGGCTAGTGGTTGAAAGCTTACCTGTTCATGAAGATATCAAAACACAAGCTTCAGGTTATGAGTTATTGATTAAGAATTATCAGCAAAGTTTAAAAAACCTAGCTGCTTGTGGTTTAAACGTAATTACCTATAATTTTATGCCGTTGCTTGACTGGACGCGTACTGATTTAGCCTTTGAATTGCCTGATGGCAGTAAAGCCTTAAAGTTTGAACTTGAAGCTATTGTTGCTTACGATATTTATTTACTTAAACGCCCTAATGCAGCACAAGATTATTCAAAAGAGTTATGTGATAAAGCACACGCTAAATTTATGGGCATGACCGACAGTGAAAAACAAGTCTTAACGCGCAATATTATTGCGGGTTTACCGGGTAGTGAAGAGTCATTTACCTCGGCTGACTTTTTGTCTGCCATTCAAGTCTATAAAAATATTGATGAACATAGACTGAAGCAAAACCTAATTCATTTTTTAAAAGAAGTATGTCCTATTGCGGACGAACTAGCATTAAAACTCGTCATTCACCCTGATGATCCACCTTATACCTTATTTGGCCTGCCAAGGGTGGTCAGTACAGCCCAAGATTTAGATGAACTATTTAACGCAGTGCCTAATCAGTCAAATGGTTTATGTTTTTGTGCTGGCTCTTTTAGTATTCGTGCTGATAATGATCTTGTTAGTATGATAGAACAATTTGGTGAGCGCATTTACTTTACTCATTTACGTAATACTCAGCGTCATGAGAACGGTGATTTCTATGAGTCAACGCACTTAGAGGGCAGTGTTGACATGTATGCTGTTGTCAAAGCGCTAGTGAATGTGTCGTATAAAATGAAGCGAAATATTGCCATGAGACCTGATCATGGCCATCAAATGTTAGATGATTTAACAAAACAAACAAATCCTGGCTACTCTGCGATTGGCCGTTTAAAAGGCTTGGCTGAATTACGAGGTTTAGAGCTTGGTATTGTTAAAAGTTTGGTTGAGGTGGCTTAATGACACAGACTAGTGGGAAAACCATTTGTTTTGGCGAGTTGCTTATGCGAATCGCTGTTCATGAACATTGGCCAATGAAAGCTGAAAGTCAGTTATTTTTAGGGGGCTCAGAATTGAATGTTGCCATAGCTTTAGCTGCATGGCAACAGCCCAGTGCTATGGTAACAGCCTTACCCGAGAGTCAGTTATCATACGCTATTGGTAACTTTGTTGAGAGTAAAGGGGTCGAGACAAGCATTAACTATCAGCAAGAAGGGCGTATGGGCCTCTTTTACCAGCTACCCGGTGCAGATATGAAGAGCGGTCAAGTTAATTATGATCGTAAGCATAGTGCCATTAATGATCAAGAATATAAAAAAGAAGATTGGGACAATCTTTTATCGGAAGGGACTTGGTTACATATTAGTGCGATTACCCCGTTATTAAGCGAGCCCGCATTTAAGTCTTGCCTTAATGCGGTGCGTTGCGCTAAAAGTCTTGGTATCAGGGTATCAATGGATTTAAATTACCGAGAGGCATTGGCGCGCGCAGTTATAAATCCTATTGAGCGAATATCGGCGATTGCTCAATATTGTGATGTATTAATGGGGAATATTTGGAGTGCTAATAAATTGCTCAATTGCCCATTAGATAATGAGCTAATAGCCAAAGACTTAACCGAGAATTACCTGCTTCACGCAAAGCAAAGTTCAGATTTTATTTTTGATAACCTGCCTAATTGTAAGCACATTGCTTTTACGTTTCGTTTTGATCAACATGACATTGGCGCTAAATATTACAGTAGCCTTTGTACGCCTGATAAACAGTACTTTACTAAGGTTACTTACATTGAAGAAGTTAAGAATAGGGTGGGTACTGGTGATTGTTACATGGCAGGGTTAATTTATGGTTTTATGAAGAAATATGACAATAAAGAATTACTTAACTTTGCAACAAAAGCTGCAATAGGTCATTTTCAAGAAGTTAATGATTATACTGAGCAAAGTGCTGAGAGTATTTTAGCAGCTATAGCATAATCAGAGAGGTATAAAGTTAAGAGAATAAACTAATATTTAAGAAGTGAACCGGTTTTGTAAGTGTTGGGACGCCAATTAATCGACGTTAATATTTTACAGATTAGCTGTTAACTATATGATGATATTAAACTTTATAATTGATGTGATGCCTAGGCTACTGATGAATCAGTAGTCTATTTATTGTGTGTTATGAAGATTCTTAAAATGTTTTTTGGTATTATTAAATCGTGTTTTTTACCGGTTCATTTAGGTTTTCGTTTGGCTTATATACGCTAAAA
>NZ_BAAJMC010000027.1:0-46910 GCF_057551365.1 Colwellia sp. KS18-150
TTGCTAAGAGGCAAAAAATTGTTTGCTAAAATGTTGAGCGGAGCGAAAACAGCAAACTGTTATTTGTCCTTTTAAGCAACTTGTTAGAAGGCTATTACACAATACTTTTTTCTGATAATTTTTTCAAAGCAAAACCTCCTCTTTCAGAAACACTTAAAGATGGATCTTTCGAGAATTTTTTAGCCAGAATTTCAGCTTCAGCTCCCAGTGAGTCTAATTCTCTAATAAGTAATTCAGCGGAAATTCTTCTTACTAATGACGAACGGTCATCTGATGCTTGCCGCAAAATATTTATAAATGGAACTTTCGAAGTTAGCTTTCTTTTACCAATGACAGGCATTACTCTGCCTTTACAAAATCGGACGTCCGTCCATTTCCATTTATAACCTTCAACCCACGTCATTTCACCTTCAAACAAACATCGAAATGCTTTAGCCCGAACAGATGGCTGAACTGCTTTTAAAGCAATGTCTTCTAGTACATTATCAAACGTGCCTTCACGTCCAATTTGGGACAAAATTGTTGGTAATGGACCTGAAGTTCCATTTAATATCTTTCTTTTTAGAGCATCCGCTATCGGTTTAGATGAAATAATTTCTAACAACACCTGCTTATCTTGCTGTTCAATTCGCCCCCACGAATTCCAATTAGATAGAATTAGGCAGAGCCCATCAGCTACATGTTCAGGGTTAGAAAGATTAGCGATGTTTGGTAGGTGTTCTCTTACCGCCATTCGTACTTGGGGTACCCAATCATTTAAACGGCGAAGGACTAAAGCGAAGAAAAATGTGTTTGGCGCAGCATTGGATAGCGTACGAATTGCCTTTTCTCGTTTATGGCCATCCCAGCTACATAAATCAACCCAAGTTAAAAAATATTGGGGTTGGTGCCAGAATTTCCACTTAGGTTGAGCATTTACTTCTAATGATTTATAAAATTCATTACGAATTAACCTTTCCCAGTAATCCAATTTAGTTAAGGGTAAAGAAGATGTAGCGCTTATAAGTGCAGACATATCAGAAACGACTTTGCTTCCGGAGTTCACTGAACGAGCAAAATCACGAACTCCCGATATAACAGCTTCTTCCATAATTTAATTGAGCTCCATTCTAGAATGCCTTCTAACAACTTATTAGAAGGAAATTTTCTCGCTTTAAACAAGGAAAAAATCTCGCTTTCTACATTTTAAAATCTAAAGATACGTTATTTATCTATTATCCACAACACCTTACAAATAGTTCATATGTACTATTATGACGAGAGCGAGAAAAAATCCTCTTTTCTGTCGCAAAAGAGGAAAACCACTGCAACTGTATTAAATTACAGTATATGTTTAGACTTTTTTATAAAGAACCTTCATTGGGCTATAACTTAATGAAATAATAACAAAGCTCCCCCTTACCCTGACCTGCTCTGACCTTTCCTCATTAAATTGTGCATCAACCACCATTCGCTGAAATAAACTCAACAACTACCTCTGCTAATTGCTCGCCCTGATCTTCTTGTAAGAAATGACCACCATTTTTGATAATGGTGTGATTTTGATCTTTTGTGCCGGGAATAAGTTTCTGCATTAATTTATCTCCGCCTTTAGTGATTGGGTCTGAATCACTAAAGGCAGTAAGGAATGGCTTTTGCCACTGCGACAGCACTTGCCATGCCGCACGGTTTTTCTCAGCGGCAGGATCATCAGGCGTAATAGGCACTAATAATGGAAATTGACGAGCACCTTCTTTGTACTTTTCTTCAGGGTAAGGTGCGTTGTAGGCTGAAATAATAGCTTGAGGCAATGTTGTGGTGGTAGCCTTATCAATAATATTGCCCGCTGAAAACTCAGGCACTTGCTGAGAATATTGTTGCCATTGTTTAAAGGCATCGCCGGGATCATGATCACCTGTAGGCAGCATGGTATTGGCTGCAACAATACGTGCATAATTATTTTGGTCTTCTGCTGCCAAGCGTAAACCTATCAAACCGCCCCAGTCTTGACATACCAAGGTAATATTTTTTAATTCGAGTTGACTAATAACCGATTTTATCCAATCCACATGGCGTTGATAAGTATAATCAGTGCGCTTACTTGGTTTATCTGAGCGGCCAAAACCAACAAGGTCGGGTGCAATCACTCTATGTCCAGCCTGTACTAAAATTGGGATCATTTTCCGGTATAAATAGCTCCAACTAGGCTCACCATGCATTAATAAAATGGGGGCTGCGTCTTTAGGGCCTTCATCAAGATAGTGAACACGTAATTCACCACCTTCACTGTCATCAACAACGACATAGTTTGGTGAAAAATCATAGCCGGGTAAGTTAGTAAAGCAACTGTCATCTGTACGTAAAAATTCCATATTATCCTCTGTTAGCATTAATACCACTTTCATTAAATTATTGCCCACTTGTGCGGGTTAAAATTCAATAGTGTTTATTTATTTGGTCCAGGAAAAAAGATATTGGTAGTCTGCTGATATATCTTATATTCAGGGCGCTTCTGTACAGAATAATACTCTGCAGGCACTGCCCCGGTGTAATACACCAAAGTGGTGTACATGATTCTTGAAGCGAACAATAAGCTTGCCCCAAGTAAAAGCCAGATAACCATTGATTCTTGCTGATACAAAGCTAACCATGATGGTATTGAGGCAATCACTAATCCGTTCCATACCATCCATTCAGCAAAGTAGTTCGGATGGCGGCTATATTTCCATAAGCCAATATTGCAAACTTTATTTTTTTCACCCAGTGCTTTCATTTGTTTCAAAAAAGATAACTTTTGCATGTCTGCAACGCTTTCCATTGCAAACGCGCCAAGCCAGATCAATATACCGATTACTTCAAACACAGAAAAGTTGTCATCAGGGTTTGTCGCAATAATCAGTGCCGGTGCAGCCAGAAAGGCAGCATTGGCGAAACCTTGTAAAATAGCCTCAACTTGCATTGCTAAAGCCGTGTTAGTTTTTCCTGCTTTTTGCCAACGACGTTTTTGATATTCATAGCGAGGTAATTCAGTATTTAAATGGCCAAGTTGCAGCAATTTTATTGCTCCAAAACCCATTCGACTACCGGCAAAAATATAAGCCATGCTAACAACAGCGACACGAATGGCATTACCGTCGCTGTATAACCAAGTGATTATGCCAATTAATGCTAATCCCCACGGCCAACCAATATCAACATACGACATTCTGCCGGTACGCCAAGTTGGCAAACAAACAACAAAGGTAAACATTAACAGCTGTAAAAGCCCATTGATTAAGCCAATAGACGCCAAAGTATTACTCAACAGCAATACTAACCAACCGGCGATAAACACTAATAACGGAGTAAAATATTTCATCAATGCGCTCTTATTTAATTATTATTAGGCACTTACATTAGCGGCTGTTGTTCTTTGCTGATTTTTTGCAGCAGTGTTAATGCAAAAATCAACAGACCCTAAGTGATTACCTTGGATGAATAGCAACCGGTGTACCATTTAACGCGGCATTGCCCGTTAAGGTGTCTACTCGGTTGGCATCAGTTAAGTCATTAATGCTGACACCGGGCTGCGTGGCGGCAATCGACATTTTTGTGCCCTTTTGGTTATGACCCCACCCTTGCGGCATGCTCACTACGCCTTGTTGAATGTCATCGGTGATCACCACTTCAATCTCCACTTCCCCATCTTTTGAGCTCACTTTAACTTGCTGACCACCTTTGACATTGAGCTGCTGAGCATCGTCTGGGTGCACTTCTAACGTACATGGGTTTTTACCCTTAATTAACCGATCTGAGTTTTGAGTCCATGTGTTGTGACTTTTCACTAATCGACGACCAATTAAGTCAAAAGGATAATGAGAATCTACCGCTGGTTGAGTCATTACAGCATTTAATCTTGGTAAATCATCTACGTATAACTGTGGTAGTAAGTTTATTTTGCCGTCTGCTGTTTTTATTCGCTCAGCCAAACAAGGCATTAATGGGCCAATATCAATACCATGAGGATTATCTTTAAGCTTTTGCAAACTCATACCTGAATCACCATAAGCGCCGGCTTTCAATTCCATGTCTAACACCATTTCCGGCGTATATTTTTCTATGGGTGCATCTTTCATGTAAGCGGAGATGGCTTGTAATATCTGCCAGTCACTGCGCTGTTCAGGGTCTTTTTCAAATAAAGGTGGTGAATATTTTACGGTATTGCGTACGGCAAATGAGTTGAAGAAAATATCAAAATGTGAATTTTCTACTCCAGTTGTACCGGGTAAAATAATATTTGCGTGCTTAGTGGTTTCATTGAGATAAATATCTACCGACACCATATAATCTAGGGTATCAAAAGCATCAGCTAACTTATGACCACTGGGGGTTGATAACACAGGATTACCCGCCACCGTTATTAAGCTTTTAATTTGCCCTTCACCCGGTGTTAATATTTCTTCTGCTAAGGTGGCGACAGGAAATTCACCGTTAAAAAAGGGGAGCTTTCTAACCCGTGACGTTAATGGCGCCGCGTGGGATTGTTTTGCACTGTGCTTCTTTTTCACTAAATCAAACGCGGGCTGTGGGAACATAGCACCACCTTCGCGATCAAAGTTGCCAGTGATAATATTTAATACATTGGTAAGCCATTGACATAAACCGCCAAAAGTTTGGGTAGAAGCTCCCATACGGCTATAACAAACAGCAGAGTCAGCCGCCATCATATCGCTTGCCAAATTACGGATGTCGCCAGCTTCAATGCCAATAAAAGGCGCTACCGTTTCAGGTGAGTAGTCTTTAGCATATTGCTCTACACCACTTAGCCCTTCAACCATATCCGCTAAATGACGTAAGTTAACTTTGTTATTTGCAAACACACAATGAATTAACGCGAACAATAGCAAAGCATCTTTTTCAGGGCGAATAAACAAATGCTGATCGGCTATTTTTGCAGTGCGGGTACGGCGTGGATCAACCACCACCACTTTTCCCCCTCGCTTTTGAATGGCTTTCATACGTCCAAGAACATTAGGCGCTGTCATCATACTGCCATTTGACACCACTGGATTACCGCCAATAATCAGCATAAAATCGGTTCGATCAATATCAGGCACAGGAATTAACATACCTGAGCCCAACATGAAGTTTGAAGCAACATGATGGGGCATTTGATCAGTAGATGCAGAGCTAAAACGATTAATGGTACCAAGTGACTTCATAAAAGGTTTTAAAAACATAGCATTGCCTAAGCTGTGTGCATTAGGGTTACCCAAATACACAGCTAAAGCATTTTTACCATCGCGCTGCTGAATGGCGGTAAGGTTTTTAGCAATCTCGGTAAATGCCTCTTGCCAAGAAATATCAACCCAACCATTTTCGGTACGCTTGATGGGAGTTTTTAATCTATCTTTATCTTCATAAAAGTCTTGCAAAGCAGTAGCTTTAGGGCAGTTATAACCTTTACTAAAAGGGTCTTGTTTATCTCCCTTAATAGAAAGTATTTGCTTGTCTTGATACTTAATTTCTAAGCCACACATGGCCTCGCAAATATTACAGTTTCGAAAATGTGTTTTTACTTCACCCATGCTACTCACCCGCCTTGCTCAAGAAAATTACTGTTGAAACACCATCAAGTATTTGCTTTATTCAAATAACTCTTCCAGCCACTTTTTCGTTAAACCGATGCTCACCATGGCTTTTAATTTGAATAACGCCATCGTATCGCCGTCTTCTAACACTTCTTCACCACAACGTGGGTCTGAGCGCTGTAGAGCACCCGTCATTTTATGGTCAATCGGAATAGGGTCGCAGCCATGATCAGACTCACAAACAAAGTCCCATTTTTCTCTTGCTGGTGCATGGCAAGCAAAGCAATTACCGTCGAATCGATTCACTACATCCACAAAGCCGCGCTTGGCAATTTTTGAACCCTGTTCGTCTACGGTTAACTCGAAAAACTCCCAATCTCCTGTGGCAGGAAAGGTACCTTTTTCACGCTTAACCATGACTTCTGTTGGCACTAGCTGAACCACTGAGCCTTCAGGGTAAATACCTCCTTCTGGGTTATTGGCAACAGCTAAGGTTTCATCAATATCGCCAAGGACGTTATCCACATAAAAATGACGCACGGGTGTCATGTCTCTGATACATGAAAACGTACTTTCATCAACAATAACTGCGGTACTTTCTGCTTCAGGGGCAGCCGCAATAGTTTGACCTTCTTCTTCACTGACGTTTTGTGCGCTAACAGGCAAAGCCGCTAAACAACACAAGCTTGCTGCCACCAGTGCAGCATTAATTGATTTTAAATAGGTATTCATAAGCTCTCTCAACGAAATGATAATTTCAGGTTAAATTTTAACGATTAACTTGCCTTTATTTTGGCCAGTAAAAAATAGATTCAAACCTGTCATGGCTGATTCAAGCCCTTCTAATACATGTGCTCTGTGCTTGATTTGCCCTTTCATCACATAAGGAGTCAGTTTTTCTAGCAGTTTAGGCACATCACCAAAGTGATCGGGCATAGTAAAACCTTGTACGGTTAAACGCTTTTTAATAATAGGGATCCAATTTGGCGCTAAATCAGGCTCTGCTTTTGGGTAATCAGCAATTAAACCACATACCGCAATACGCCCATGGGCATTCATTCGGGCAAATACATGATGCTGAATTGGACCACCGGTATTTTCAAAATAAACATCGACACCGTTTGGGGTTAGCTCGGCTAATTTCGCTGCTAAATCATCCGTTTTATAATTAATGGCGCCATCAAACCCTAATTCATTAACAATCCAGTCTGCTTTTTCATCGCTTCCGACAACACCAATAACCGTTAAGCCATCCGCTTTGGCTAGTTGACCCACAATAGAGCCAACAGAGCCTGCTGCACCTGATACTACAAGCGTTTCACCTTTTTGAGGTTTCCCTATGCTGTATAGCCCTTGCGTTGCGGTTAATCCGGGCAAGGCAAATACCGATAACACGGCTTCATCAGGTAAAGGAGCTGTTACTTTATTTAAGCCTTCACCATTACTCAAAAAGTATTCTTGCCAACCCATCATGCCCATTACGCGATCACCAACAGCAAAGTCTGGGTGATTACTTTCAACAATTTCACCAATACCAGAGCTACGCATCACAGCACCAAGCTCTACAGGAGGAATATAACTTTCGGTGTCAGGACTCATCCAACCAAACATGGCAGGGTCAAGTGACATATGATTTTGTTTTACTAAGAATTCACCCTCGCCTACGTTAGGCATGGCTTTTTGAAGCACTTCAAATAATTTAGGAGATACAGGACCTCCTTCTGGACGGGCGACTAAATTTATTGCGGTATAGGTACTCATAATTGTTACTCTATTTATGTGAATTTGATTATGCCGAGGCATAAGTGATAGTTACCGATTAATTTTCCAGTAACTGACTGATATTTTTTATTTTTCCGATATCTTGTTGTTGATAAAAAGTTTGAAATTGCTGAGCTAGTTTTTCGCTTTCATAACAAACTCGTTGCCAATACTGTGATCTTTGTTCTGCTTTTAAGATGGTAAAATCACTGCGATCAGGGATTTTTCCATAGGGTAGTGAGTCAATAAACTGTTGCGATGGACAAATAAGCACTGTTTTATCGTAATGCTCGGTACGTACTTTTCTCGCTAGTTTTTTATCAAACCAACCGGCTTTGAGCGTTGAGCTAAAATGTGGATAAAGAGTTAAGCCGCGAGTTTTGATTTCAAAATCAAAATGATAGTCAATGATACCGCCATCTCGATACATACCTTTTGGACAACCGACAATATCTTGTATGCCTTGCATAACCATAGGGATTGCCCCAGAAGCGAGCAATGCTTCTCTGACGTTATCGGCTGAAAACGTGATGTTATTCGTTGGAATATTATCAGGATCACTTAACAAAAATTGACTGTCTTTAGTTTGAAAAACATAACGTTCATACTGTTTTTTTAACAGTGAACGGTCAATATAATTGAGCAGCATACTCTTCACTAAACCGCATGCCTGTATCAGCTTGTTTTCACTACTGACTGAGCCATTACTTTTAGCAACGATAAAATGTGCTTTATATATTGGGTTGTTGATTATGTCGGCAATGTCATTATCAGTGACTAAAGTGTCTAGCAACAACCTTGCTTTTTCAGTCACTTCAGCTGGTTTGACTTGCTCTGAATACACAGTTGCGCAGTATTCTTTTGCTAAACGATTAATGGCTGCAACAGGGTCTTTTTGCGCGAAACATGCGGCGCGAAAAGCGCCAACACTTGAGCCAACCACGTGCAGTGGTTGGTCTCTGTCCTTAAAAAACTCACCGAAGAGGTATTTATCTAGACCATATAAGGTAAACCATTTAGGCCCACCACTGGCGCCTAAAAATGAGCTAAATAAGCTGGGAGTGAATCCTTGCTCTTCAATCGTTTTAAGCGCTGTGTTACCTGCATATATTTCTAACATAACGTTCAACTAGGCTTAGTATTAGCGCAGTTCTTTACGTAGCACTTTACCGACATTAGTTTTCGGTAATTCATCCAAAAACTCGACAACTTTAGGGCGTTTGTAGTTAGTCAGTAGGTCATGACAATGGTCAAACACATCTTGCTCAACTAAGTCAGGGTTTTTACGAACAATAAATACTTTGACCATTTCGCCCGTCGCGTCACTTGGCGCTGCCACAGCTGCAGCTTCAAGTATGCCATCGTGCATCACTAACACTTCTTCAATTTCATTAGGGAATACATTAAAGCCAGAGACGATAATCATGTCTTTTTTACGATCTACAATTCTAAATAAGCCTTTATCATCCATGGTGGCAATATCACCCGTTGCCAACCAACCATCTTTGAGAACTTTCGCCGTTGCTTCTAGTTGGTTGTAATAACCTTTCATCACTTGCGGGCCTTTTACCCACATTTCTCCGGGCTCACCTATTGCGACTTCTGCACCAACATCATCAAGTAAACGAATGTCGGTTGAAGAAGCTGGAACCCCGATAGTGCCATCATAACTAGCTTGGTTATAAGGATTCATGGTAACTAAAGGAGCACATTCAGTAAGGCCATAACCTTCAAGTAAACGGACACCGGTAATTTTTTCCCAAAGCTCTGCCACCGGTCGCTGTACAGACATGCCGCCACCAAAACCTAATTTTAAAGCGCTAAAATCAAGTTTGTCGAAACCTGGAGTATGCAGTAAGGCGTTAAATAAGGTGTTTACACCTGTGATTGCCGTAAAAGGATATTTTGAGATTTCTTTAACAAAACCCACCATATCTCTTGGGTTGGTGATTAATAAATTAGTACCACCGTAAGCGAGAAAACATAAGCAATTAGAGGTAAGCGCATAAACATGATAAAGCGGTAATGCCGTTACCATGATTTCTTTGCCGGGCTCAAATACATGTCGGGTCATTTCATTAGACTGCATCAAATTGGCAATCATATTTCTATGAGTAAGCATCGCGCCTTTAGAAGGCCCCGTTGTTCCGCCGGTATATTGCAAAAAGGCTAAATCTTGTCCGGTGATATCTACCGACTCAAAGGTTTGCTTACTGCCTTTAGCTAGGGCTTGATTAAATTTTACTGCGTTAGGTAAATTGTACGCTGGCACTTGTTTTTTCACGTATCTTAGAACGCTATTAATTAAGGTACCTTTCACTGTACCTAAGCGATCACCAACACCTGTGGTAACGACATGCTTCACTTCAGTTTGCCCGATGACAGACTCTAATACATGAGCAAAGTTTTCAAGAATTAGAATAGCTTTAGCTTTTGAATCTTTTAACTGGTGTTGTAATTCACGTGCAGTATAAAGTGGATTAACATTAACGACGGTAATGCCCGCCAATAGTGCGCCAAAAAGTGCGATAGGATATTGCAAAGTATTAGGGATCATAATGGCGAATTTATCACCTTTAACTAATCCTAAGTCTTGCTGCAAGTAGGCTGCAAAGTCAGTTGCTTGTTGTGCTAGCTCCTGATAAGTAATGCTTTTCCCCATATTAATGAAGGCAGTATTTTCTTTATACATTGACGTATATTTAATAAATAACTCTGCCAATGAATTATATTTATCTGCATCTATTTCAAAATTAACCCCGGGTGGATAACTTTTTTCTAGCCAAATTTTTTCCATCATACTGTCCTCATTTTAACGGCAAAACAGCTAGCCGTTCAGCTAGCTGTTTTTCTTATTATTATTTCTTTCTACTATTTATTTTTACTCTTTTTTATAACACTTCAAACAAGCCTGCAGCGCCTTGGCCACCGCCAATACACATACTAATAACTACATATTTAACGCCACGACGCTTACCTTCCATTAAAGCATGCATTACCATTCGAGCACCACTCATTCCATAAGGGTGACCAATTGAAATGGCGCCGCCATTAACATTGAGCTTATCTTCAGGAATACCGAGTTTGTCCGCGCAATAGAGTACTTGTACGGCAAAGGCTTCATTAATTTCCCATAAGCCAATATCGTCCATGGTCAAACCATGGCGTTCAAGCAATTTAGGAATAGCATAAATGGGACCAATACCCATTTCATCAGGCTCACAACCTGCTACAACTAAGCCTCGATATACTCCTAATGGCGCTAAACCTCTTTCTTTAGCAAGCTCACGATCCATCACCACAACCGCGGCGGCACCGTCAGATAATTGCGAAGCATTACCACCGGTTATACTGCCACCTTCTTTAACGGCGTTTAAGCCAGATAAGCCTTCTATATTTGTCGATGGACGATTACCTTCATCTTTGCTTAAAGTAACAGACTCTTTGCTCACTTCACCTGTGGCTTTGTCCATCACAAGCTTAGTACAAGATACCGGTACAATCTCATCATCAAACTTTCCTGCCTCTTGTGCTGCTGCTGTTCGTTGTTGAGACTTTAATGCGTAAGCATCTTGTGCTTCACGTGAAACCTCATAACGATTGGCGACTATTTCAGCGGTATCTAGCATAGGCATATAAATCGCTGGACGATACGCTTTAACACTTTGATCAACAGCGCGGTGCATATTCATTTTGTCGTTTTGTACCAAACTAATTGAATCGCAACCACCAGCAACAACGACCTTAGCGCCGTCACAGATGATATGTTTGGCGGCACTGGCAATTGACATTAAACCAGAAGAACATTGACGATCAATTGTCATACCTGGCACTGAAACCGGCAGCTCTGCGGCCATGGCTACTTGACGACCAAAGTTCATGCCCTGATTACCCTGTGTTAACGCAGCGCCAAAAATACAATCTTCAATTTCGTTAACATCAATGCCTGCTCTTTCTACTGCGGCTTTTACGGCCACAGCAGCTAAAGTGGGTGCAGATAAGTCATTAAAGGCGCCTCTGTAGGCTTTGCCAATCGGTGTTCGTGCGGCTGATACTATTACGGCTTCTGTCATGATAAATTCCTATACCTTAAAATGGGGATGTTATTACTGTTGTCCTTTCATGAACGCCATCGCCTTCATGATAAATTTTTCACCTTGCTTGTCGCCTGAAGGCAAGGTTCTTTGGTTTTCTAATGCGGTTAGCTCTTGCCAATTTTCACGCACAGCTTCTGGGCTCTGTTCGGCTTGAGGAATAAAACAACCATCAGTTTCAAAAAGGCTAGCACTTGAATAGCCGCCAGCACCGGCACATAGAATAAAACGATTAGGGGCATCGTCATCACATAGAGTTAACATTCCGGCAGTAACTGCTTCGGGTGCGAACGCTTTAACAATTTCTTCTGGCATTAAATCTTCGGTCATTCTAGTACCGGCAGTAGGCGCTAGCGCGTTAATAAAGATATTATTTTTAGCCCCTTCAAGCACTAGAGTATTCATCAAACCTAATACCGCCATTTTTGCAGCACCATAGTTTGATTGACCAAAGTTGCCATACATACCACTTGATGAAGTGGTCATCACGATGCGACCATAGTTTTGCTCTCGCATTATGTCCCAAACGGCTTTGGTACAATTCACTGTGCCCATAACATGCACATCCATCACCAATTTAAAGTCGTCGATAGACATTTTAGCGAATGATTTATCACGTAAAATGCCGGCATTATTGATGAGAATGTCAACACGGCCCCATTTATCCATGGTTTGTTGAACCATGTGTTGAACTTCGTCGAAATTGGCGACATTTGCGCCATGACTGATGGCTTCTCCGCCCATTTCTTCAATTAAACGCACGACTTCTTTTGATGCTTCGCTAGAAGCACCACTACCATCACGGGCACCGCCTAAATCATTGACGACAACTTTTGCGCCACGTCTTGCCAATTCCAACGCATGAGAGCGCCCTAAACCATTACCAGCACCTGTAACTATGGCGACTTTACCTGCAAAACTTATGGTCATTTTTCTATCCTTCAATGCTATGATTATTTACTTGTTTAACTGTGTGCTTCTGCATTCATTAAATTAACGATTAACGCAGTTACTACTTCACCATTTGCACCGATACCCACTCGGCAACTAATGCCGGTGTATCACTGCCTTCAATTTCTATGGTCACTTCGGTGCATAAGCGATATTGCCCCGGTTTCTTTTCTTCAATAGACAGTGTTTTAGCATGCGCTCTGATACGGCTATTGACGGTAACAGGTTGTAAGAATCTAATTTTGTCGAAACCGGCATTAAGTCCCATATAAAAGCCATCAATGATGACGCTAAATTCTTCAGCGAAGTGAGACAGCATTGACAGCGATAAAAAACCATGAGCAATAGTGCTACCAAAAGGTGTCTCTTTTGCTCTTTCTTCATCGACATGGATAAATTGATGATCGAGTGTACAGTCAGCAAATTGATTAATTTGTTCTTGAGCAATTTGATGCCATTGAGTCGGCTCAGCTTGAAAACCAACATAATCAGCAATACTCTTTTTATTAATTTTAGTAGGCATACTTCCCTCGTTTGCTTGGACTTAATTACGCGATAATCTATGCTAATCCGACCTCAAAAATTAAACAAATGAATAGTTTTGATACCTTACTATTTACAAAACGAATAGTACAAGGAAGTAATTCAGCTGACATAACCAACAAAAAAGCACCAACCATAAAATGGCTGATGCTTGAATTTTAGCTTGCTAAAATGCTAACTTATACTTTCACATACCCTCAACAGAAATAAGGGATGTAGCTAGGTTTGTAACTAAAACCAGTCCGCTTGCATGGTGTAACTGGTATCATCTGCTGAGGTTAATAAAGCTGACCAATGGTCAATTTTTGGCAATTCAAAGCGATAAAAATATTGCAGCGCTTGTAACTTACCTTGATAAAAGTTTACATCTTCTTGATGTGGTGCTTTAGCTAAGGCACGTGTTGCGACAATACCTTGTTTTAACCACAACCAAGACATAATGACATGGCCAAATAGCTCTAGATATTTCACTGAATTCGCTAACGCTAAATCAATATTCTTAGTCGACATTGCTGTTAAAACATTATCAGTAGTCAATTTTAATATCTCAATGGCATTACTTAACTGCTCAACGTATTCAGCGAGATCTTTATGCTGTTTAGCCTCAGCAATGGTTTTAATAATTTCTTTTAGCGTCGCACTGTAGCCTTGCATGTTATTCATCGGTACTTTACGGGTCAGCAAATCTAACGATTGAATACCTGTTGTCCCTTCGTGAATAGGATTTAAACGATTATCACGATAAAACATCTCAACAGGGTGTTCGTTAATATAACCATGCCCCCCTAACACTTGAATAGCGAAATCATTGGCTTTGGGGCCATACTCTGACGGCCAGCTTTTGATAATAGGGGTTAAAAAGTCCAACAAGGTATGTGCGTGTTGACGCTCCTCTGCCGTCGGTAAAGTTTTTTCATCGTCACTTAATTGAGAGCCATATAAGACTAACGATAGTGCACCTTCGGCATAAGCTTTTTGTGCCAACAACATACGGCGAACATCGGCATGCTCAATAATATTCACCATAGGTGAGAGTGGATCTTTACACGAAGGCAAGCGTCCCTGAGGACGATTTTTCGCATAATCTAATGAGTATTGATAACCCGCTACGGCGATAACCGCCCCTCCAGTCCCCACCATAATCCGCGCTTCGTTCATCATATGGAACATGTATTTTAGCCCTTGATTTTCTTCACCAACCAAGTAACCAATAGAGCCATTTTTTTCACCAAAACTTAACGCTGTTGATGTTTGTGCTCGACCGCCCATTTTATGAAACAGACCAGCAAGTGCAACTTCGTTGTCTTCACCAATAACGCCATCGTCATCCACTAAAAATTTAGGCACGACAAACAATGAAATGCCTTTAGTGCCTTTTGGTGCGCCTTGTACTCGCGCCAAAACCAAGTGAACAATATTTTCACTTAAATCGTGATCCCCTCCAGAGATAAATATTTTATTTCCAGTAAGTCGATAATTACCTTCAGCATCTTTAATCGCTTTTGTGGATAAATCCCCTAATCCTGAGCCGCTGCCGGGCTCTGTCATTGCCATGGTGCCCATAAAGCGACCTTCGCGCATAGGTTTTACCCATTTTTCAATTAACTCATCACTGCCATGAGCTTGCAATAAGTTAGCATTGGCATTGGTGAGCATGTTGTAACCAAGGCCAACACCGCCTGCGACGGTAAGATAGGAGTTTGCAGCGCTTGCCACTATGGGTGGTAACTGCATACCTGATAAGTCGTAATCTGCAACAGCCGAGCTAATACCTGACTCTATCACGGCATTAATAGCCGGTTTTAGCTCAGGTATAAGATGAACTTGTTTGCCATCAAAGGTTGGTTGATGGGTATCTAATTTCTGACGTATTGGTAGAAAGTGCTTTTCTGCAATAGCTTTAGCGGTATTAATCACTTCATTAAAGGTGTGGCGATCGTGATCTTGATATCGCTCTCTTTGAATAAGAGCTTCACTATCAAAAAGTTCATACAACATAAACTCAAGATCGCGTTCATTCATTAATGGTGCCGACATACTACTTCCTATTTTCTAATTTTTCTGGGTATTAAATTTGGTGTTTTACAATAAACTCACGGTTACGCAGCTGAAACTCCGCCATCGATAGCGATACATTGTCCGGTGAGATAGGTGTTTTGAGGTGATAACATCATTAACATCATCGCCACGATTTCTTTTGGCTCAGCAAGGCGTTTCATCGGTACGGCTTTACTCATTTTGGCTTGCATCGTGTCATCAGCTACATCAGTGACCATTTGTGTTAGCGTAAAGAAAGGACAGATAGCATTGATACGGATATTATGACGACCATATTCAACCGCGCCGGTTTTAGTTAGGCCAATCACTGCATGCTTTGCCATTGAGTAGGCCCCTACTTGCGAAGCGCCACCAAGGCCAGCCATAGAGCTAACATTTAATATTGTGCCACCTGCCTGCTTTAACATTTGCTCGATTTGATGACTCATACCAAATTGCACCCCTTTAACATTAACGGCAAATTGATTGTCCATTAAAGATTCATCAATTTGATGTAAGGGAATGAAACCATGAGCAACTCCGGCATTATTGACGCCAATGTCAACACGATCGAAGTGTTTTACTGCAATATCAACCATGGACTTACAATCTTCATTCTTGGCGACATCGCATTTCAGTGCATATACTTCGCCACCTTTTGCGGCAATATCGTCAGCCACTTGGTGAACCGCTGATTCATTAATATCACTGATCACTAATTTAGCCCCACGCTGGGCTAACTCTTGTGCTAATAGTTTGCCAAAGCCTTGCGCTGCACCAGTAATAACGGCAACTTTGCCAGTAAAATCTAACATTGAATCCATGGGATGTTCCTCTACATTATTGTTATTTTATGCTCACAGGTAAGCTAAGCTTAACTACTCTTCATCAATCATTTTCAATGCCATTTTCGCTAATGGCTCGACATAGGCACCGACTTTCTTGGCATTGTTATTTGATGCATTACCTTCATGAGCTCGTTTAGCCACGCCTTGTGCTATAGCAGCAAGTCGATAGAAACTAAAAGCTAAGTAAAATGTCCAATTAGCTATTCCGTTTATTCCCATGTGTTGGCAATAACTGGCGACATATTCGGCTTCGGTGGGTATGCCTAAACTAGCGCGGTCAATATCTTTTAAACCATCAACACTTTCCATGTCTGAAGGCATACGTAATTGCATACATTGATAAGCTAAATCGGCAAAGGGGTGACCTAAAGTGGACAGCTCCCAATCAAGTAGGGCTATGATTTCAGGTTTGTTTTTAGCAAACATCATGTTATCTAATCTAAAATCACCATGCACTAAACACACACGGCCATCATCATCAGGTAAATGCTCTGCCAGCCAATGGGATAATTCATCCATCGCTGAAATTTTTTGTAACTCAGTTGCTTGATATTGGCTGGTCCAGCGAGCAAGTTGCCTTTCGAAATAGCTGCCTGCTTTACCATAATCACTTAATCCCACAGCGTTGACATCAACACTATGTAGTGCAACAAGGGTTTTGTTCATGGCATCATACATTTGACTGCGATATTCATTGCTTTCAACATCGCCAAGCGAGGCACTCCAGTACACGGCGCCATCACAAAACTCCATCAAATAGAACATTGAGCCGATGATATTTATATCTTCACAAAGGTGATAAACCTTGGCGACTGGCACATCACTATTTTCTAGTGCTTTAAGTACTTTATATTCGCGATCAACTGCATGGGCTGACTTTAATAATTTTCCCGGCGGCTGTTTTCGTAATACATAAGTGCCCGATTGTGCGGTTACCTTAAACGTTGGATTAGATTGACCACCGGGAAATTTAACTAGCGTCATCGGCCCTTGAAAACTAACGACATTAGCTTCAAGGTAGCGGGTTAATGCCTCGATATTAATCGGTAATGTTGATGACATTGCTCATTCTCATTTAATTACTGTTAAGTTTAATGTACCGCTTAATGCAGCAAATACATAACCCTTGTTAACTCGCGATACGTTTAGCGTAATCACGACCTAATTGCATCATATGTACTTGATCGGGACCATCAGCTAACCTCAGTGTCCTTTGCCCTGCATAGGCATGAGCCAAAAATGTATCTTGGCTTACTCCTAGGGCACCGTGGCATTGTATTGCGCGATCAATCACATCAAGTGACATACTTGGCGCAACAATTTTAATCATGGCAATCAAATCTTTTGCTGCTTTGTTACCTTCAGCATCCATTTTTTGGGCTGCTTTTAGTGTCATTAATCGTGCTTGTTCAATCTGGCACACAGATTTAGCGATATCTTCACGAATAGATTGTTGTTTGATCATAGGACGACCAAAAACAATGCGTTCATTTACACGTTTACACATTAAATCTAACGCGCGTTGTGCAACTCCTATTGAACGCATACAGTGATGAATACGCCCAGGTCCTAAACGACCTTGAGCAATTTCAAAACCTTTGCCTTCTCCAACAATAATATTCTCAACAGGCACGCGGACATTTTCAAAAGTGACTTCTGCATGGCCTTCTGGTGCATCTTCATAGCCAAATACTTTCATTGGTCTTACTTTAGTGACTCCAGGAGTATTCATTGGTACTAACACTTGTGACTGCTGAATATAACGGTTTTCATTGTCAGGGTCGGTTTTACCCATCACGATCATGATTTCACATTGTTTACGACAGGCACCACTGATGTAGAATTTTCGACCATTAATGACATATTCATCACCATCACGCTCAATACGTAATTCAATATTAGTGGCGTCACTTGAGGCTACTTCTGGCTCGGTCATGGCAAATGCAGAACGAATTTTTCCTTCTAATAAAGGCTCTAACCATTTTTTCTTTTGTGCTTCATTACCATATTTGGCTAAAACTTCCATATTACCTGTATCAGGCGCAGCGCAATTGAAAACTTCTGGCGCCCACATCACTTTACCCATAATTTCGGCTAAAGGTGCATACTCAAGATTCGTCAAACCAGCACTATATTTTCCGTAAGCAACCGGTAAAAATAAATTCCATAAACCTTGCGCTTTTGCTTTCGCTTTTAGCTCTTCCATCAACGGCGGTGTTGACCAAGGCTCTAATGCTACCTGCTCATGCATCGCATCTTCATTAGGGTAAACATGCTCTTCCATAAATGAAGTTACACGATTTATCAGCTCTTTAACCTTGTCACTGTATTCAAAATTCATGGGGTATCCTTTAATAACGTTATGCGTTTCAATTGCCTACTGGGTAAAGTGTTAACAAAGCGATTTAGCTTAACTTCATTAATGCTTCTTTATTAAATGGTGAAATCTCATCTTCTTTGTTATCGCGAATCTTATTTACCCATTGCGAGTCAACTAATAGCGCGCGACCAATAGCGACTAAATCAAATTCATCATTATTTAAACGCGCTAATAAACCATCAATGCTTGTTGGATTTGAGGTGCCAGATAAGTCTTTTTGTCCTTCGCCAGTAAAGTCACTGTCTAAGCCAACACTACCCACTGTAATCACAGGTTTATTGGTGATTTTCTTAGTCCAACCGGCAAGGTTAAGATCTGAGCCTTCAAATTCAGGGCTCCAAAAGCGGCGAGTACTGGCATGGAAAATATCAACGCCAGCGTCAGTTAATAAGCTTAAAAATGTTGTTAATTCTTCTGGGGTTTTGCAAAGCTGAGCGGTGTAGTCTTGCTGCTTCCATTGAGAAAATCTAAAAATAATCGGGAAATCTTCACCTACCGCTGCACGGATTGCTTTGACAATTTCAACGGCAAAGCGACTGCGGTTTTCTAGAGAGCCGCCGTAGCCATCAGTACGTTGGTTAGTGCCTTCCCAGAAAAACTGATCAACTAGGTAACCGTGAGCGCCATGTACTTCAATAGCATCAAAGCCGATGTTTTTTGAATCGAGTGCTGCTTGAGCAAAAGAGGCGACCACTTCATCAATATCAGCCTGCGTCATGGCAACGCCATTTTCAGCGCCCGGCTTATACAAACCTGATGGACTATGTGCAGGAACCGATTCATCGGGCCCTATGCCTTCTTTTCTTACTGAGCCAACATGCCAAAGTTGTGGTGCAATTTTACCGCCTGCAGCATGCACTTCATCAACCACATTTTTCCAACCCGCTAAGGCTTCTTCACCAAAAATAGCCGGTACACGTTCGTAGCCATTAGCCGCTTTATGATTGATAAACGTACCTTCGGTAATAATTAAACCAACGTTACCTTCTGCTCGTTTACGGTAATACTGTGCCACGTCTTGAGTGGGAATGTAGTTTGGCGAAAAAGTACGTGTCATTGGGGCCATAACCGTACGGTTTTTTAATGTTAGACCGCCGGTTGAAAATGACTGAAACAATTTTTCAGCTGGGTTACTACTCATGTGATTTCCTCGTTATCTATTTTATTTATGTATTGCGTGATGACTTATTTGGTTTTATCCAATTAAGAAGCCACCATCGACATTAATTGCAGTACCTGTGGTGTAACTTGAAGCGTCTGACGCTAAGTATAAAACGGTACCTGCCATTTCATCAGGCTGAGCAACACGTTTCATTGGAACATGATGCATAAGTTGCTCTAAAATTTTAGGGTTATTTACCAAGGTTGAAGCAAATTTTGTATCAGTACCGCCAGGTAAAAGTGCGTTGGCGCGGATATTAAATGGCGCACATTCTTTAGCAAAAGCCTTAGTCATTGAAATAACCGCGGCCTTGGTAATTGAATAAATACCTTGAAAATCACCGGGAATAACGCCATTGATTGACGCAACGTTAATAATTGAACCACCGCCACTATTTTTCATTAATTTAGCCCCTTGGCTAGACATGAAAAAGTAACCGCGGATATTGACATCAACTGTCTTTTGAAACGCCGATAAGTCGGTATCCATAATATGGCCAAAATAAGGATTGGCTGCCGCGTTATTGACTAGAATATCGAGCTTACCGTGTTGCTCTTCAATGGCTGCAAAGGTAGCTTCAATTTGCTCCATTTCACCAATATGACAAGCAATAGCTTGTGCACTACCACCTGCGGCAACAATACTGTCAACGACAGCCTGACAGCCATCTATTTTTCTACTAGAAACAATCACATGAGCACCATAGTCAGCTAAAAGCTTAGCGATACTTTCGCCGATACCTCGACTAGCGCCCGTTACTAATGCCACTCTGCCACTTAAATCAAATAAATTACTGTTATTCATGCTAAGTTCCTATCTAAAATCGTTTGTGTTTGGCAATAAACCAAACGGATTATCTAAAGGTTACCCAATCGCTACCTTTACGTGTTAAATGATTGTAATTATTAAAGTAATCTACACTAATGTTATCTTGAGAAAACAGTAATTTACTGACACTGGTATTGCGTAGTTGTTGATTTACTTTTAATGTTTGTTCATCACTCAGTTGCAGCACATGTTGTAAAATAACTGAAATGGTTCCCCCTGAGGTAAACACTAAAATATCTGGTGATACTTTCGAATTCGCGTTTTTATCATGTCGTTCTTTTAATAGCTCATCCAGAATGATATCTTGCAAAGCACGTATACAACGTAATTTAAACTGCGACCAACTTTCTTGGTATTCTTCATCAAATTCACCTGATACCCAGCGATTTAATGCTAAAGAAAATTCTTTTTGAAAAGTTTTATTCGGCTCATCTAGTTGATTAATTTCAGCACTCATTTGTGCAAAGTTAGACCAATCTGCATTATATTTTTGTAAGATATCAACATGATTAAATTCATTCATACCAGAATGAATGACCACCGGGGTATTATTGTTTTTCAACCCTTCGGTAAAATGCTCTAAGGTTTGCCCATGCCTTAATAAATCCCCGGCATAAGCTTTACTAGGTGACAGTTCACACTGCCAGTGTTCACCAAGTACTTTGGACTGCTTACTACCTAGCTCAGATAGTTGATCATAATCAGCCTTACCAAACGATGCTTGCCCATGTCTAATTAAATATATAGCGGCCATATAAGTTCTCTGAGCCCTTTGCTCTTTGTGCGATACGCTTAATTGTTAATTACCTGATCTAATTTATGTTGACTATGCTAAGTTTAATAACTAAATTAAACAAATGAATAGTTCTAATACCCAACTATTCTTAAATTAAATAGTGTATTGATTGATCGAGGGATATATGAAAGTAGATTTAAACTTATTTATTGTTTTTGATGCCATTTATTGTGAAGGGAATATCACCAAGGCAGCCTTAACATTGCATTTATCCCAACCTGCCGTTAGTCATGCATTAGCTAAATTACGTAAGCATTTTGATGACCAACTCTTTATTCGCCAAGGCAACGAAATGAGGCCTACAGCGGTGGCTAAAAATGTTATTGGTGATGTTAGAGAAGCCTTGCATCAATTACGCGTATGTTTGCTGCAATCACAACAATTTGAGCCGATGACCTCTCGAAAAGAGTTTACTTTATCGGTTGTGGGCTCATTAGAGCCAACCTATTTGCCGCTGTTTATGGACAGCCTTATTAAAGAATCTCCTCACATAAGTTTAAAAAGTAACCGTCGGGTAAGGCGTAGCGAATTAGAAAATAAATTAGCCAGTGGTGATATCGATATGGCGTTAGATACGCTAGTACCTGTTAGTGATAACATCGCTCATACCCAGTTAGATAAAGATCAACATGTTGTTCTGGCAAGAAAAAACCATCCGGCTATTACTGAAAAAAAATTAGATTTAGATACCTACCTCAGTTTAAGTCACATCTTAGTATCTACACGCTCTAGCGGCCCCGGACTTGAAGATTTCGAACTATCTCGTATCGGGTTACATCGTAAAATAGCATTAAGGTGCCAACACGCGTTATCGGCTGGTAAAATCATCGCTAACAATGACATGTTACTTACTTTGCCCAAAATTGCGGCAACTATGTATGCGCAAATGCTAGATCTTGAAATCCATCAAATTCCCGTAGAATTGCCCGCTCTTGATGTTCATTTATATTGGCATGTCAATGTTGATAAAGACCCTGCTCATAAGTGGCTCAGAAATAAAATAATCATGGCGGCATCTAAAGCTTCTTCAGCTATTGATTAGTGTTTTCAGATTATTTTAAAGCTGATTTGCTCTTTGTTAGCGCTCATTTATATAAAGTTAATATACCTCAATCACTGCGCCTCGATTAAAACACGCTTAATTTGAACAAATTTTGCCCCACAAAGATCAACGTTCTCTAGTTATTTCTACTATATTTATTGAAACAACCTAATTCGATGAACATGGAAGAACATGAAATTACTGATATTACTACTCATTATTATGAGTTGTACTCAAGCCCATGCAGTAGTTAAAAATACTGCAGGGGGCTTTATAGATATCAATCTCTACCCCTATTTATCTGATGTGGATAGTGACAACACCATCACTTTCAATGTTGCAGCAAAATTAGCAAACCGATTTTCTTACTTTTCTCTCACTAATTTTGGTAACGAGGGGGATGAAAGTGCACTAACCGAAATAAATACTTTCTATACCGAACAAAATATACGTTGGCAGGTAAGCGAGGACTCACCCATTGATCTGACTCTACAAATGAATTTTCGCTCAGGAGATGATAACGACAGACATAGAGTAGGCTTTCGATGGCGCATCAATGATACAGAATTTTTTAACAGTGCATTTAAAGCTATCAATTTAAGCTGGTCTATTAACTTCCATGTTAAGCAGTTTGATAATGCTCCTGAAGATATCTGGCAAATGGAGCATGTTTTTAGGATGACATTTCCTTATATGCTAGATAACCGCCTCTATTTAGCTGGATTTATTGACCATACCTTTAATGAAAGCTTACCCGATAGCTATCCAAGTAGCCCTATGGTTGGTGAAGTACAGCTAGGTTACCGACTTATTGAAAATTTCTTTCTTATTACTGAATTTCGTGTAAATGAATACCGACGCTCAGATGTAAATAATATCGCCATGGGCGTAGAGTACTTAATCAAGTGGTAACTTACCTTATGAAAAAAAATACCTATCTAAAACAGCTTATTTTATCGCTTTCTATTTTAATTTGCTTTCAAGTCTCATCACAGCAATACAACATTGGTTTAGCCGTTTGGTCCGGCTACCCAAAATGTGTACAAGGCTTTAAAGATGCTTTAGCAAAAAATGGACTCAATGCCGGAGAAAAAGTTAACTTTATTGAGGGTGATATTGGCACAGATAAAAGCTTACAAAGAAAAGTTGCTGAAGGATTTAAAGCACAAAATGTCGACCTAGTATTTACCCTTACCACTCCAGGCACCACCATTGTAAAGGAAGTCATGCCTGTGACAACGCCCTTAGTATTTTCTATTGTCACATATCCTGCAGATTCTGGACTCATTGAGTCATTTGAGTATTCAGGCAATAATTTGGTTGGTACCAGTAATTATGTATCATTAAGCCATGCCATTAAATTACTCCTTAGCGTGCTCCCTGAAACGAAACAAGTCGCCATTTTCCATAGAAAAGGTGAGCCAAACTCTAAAATACAGTCTGCCAATTTATATCGCTTGTTCAAACGAAAAGGTATCAAAGCAATAGATGTTGAAGCGACAGATATTGATGACTTAAAAGCCAAAGCATTAGCGCTAGTCGATACTGTTGAGGTATTTGTTACCACGACAGACACCTTGATTCAAAGCGGTGGTGAAGAAGCATTAATTGAGCTTTCTTTAGCCCATAAAATTCCAATTTTAAGTGCCAATAAAAAAGGTATTGAACAAGGAGCAACTTTTGGCGTTGTAGCTGATTTTTATCAATTAGGCTATATGTCAGGAGAGATGGCAGCTCAAATTCTCATAGATAAAGTAACCCCAGAAAGTATTGAGTCTCAACTACAAAAACCTCCCACTTATTTATTTAATCAAGCAAGTATTAGGCAACTAGATATTGATGTTCCTGAGCATATAAATTTTAAAATTCAATGGACAAAATAAGTAGCGTTTATAAATGAAATTAATTCCTAAAGTCATCAGTATTTGCGTTTTAGTTGCCTTAATTATTGTTGGCATATTAGGTTACTTTGTTTATTCATCACTGAAAAATGATCGCTTACAAACCATCGCAAAAGGTATGAACAGTGATGTTGCTTTTATGGTGTCGCATATAGAGGAACAACAGCAAAAAATAGCTGATATTAGCCAGATAATTGCTCGGAATCGACAAGTAAAAAAAGCGTTAAGTATTTTTGAAAATCGCGGTATTAGTCAAGAGCTCAATGATTTAATCGAAGTTTATCCCTTTATTAATTACATTCTCGTTGCTGAATTGGATGGCACTATTTTTTCGACTAGCACTCGCGACGGCCATAAAAACAGAGTCAACGGTGAAGAGTTATTGCTTGAAAACATTAAACTTCACCCTCTTTATTTACAACCTAGCCATGAAAAATTGGGACTAAGTTCAATCGGACATGACCCATACCTCTCTCGTATAGACATCAAAGATGATGTTGCTCAATGGAGCAGTGTTAACATCACAAAGCGAGGAAGCATTATTGGTGAGTTAATCATTAGTATTGATTGGCGTAACATAATAATCGACCAATTAACGCAAGATGTTAACGAGCTAGCAGAGTCTAAAAGCTCACTGATCGGTGCCATCATTAAAAACAGTGCCAATGAAATTATTGTCACACAATTTCAGAAAAATTCGCAAGCCACTCAAAGCTACAATGAAACCAACATCTCTTACAAAAATGCTAATGTGCTTTCATCTCAAAAAGTATTCAACCTAGGTCAAGATAAGTTAACGTCTTTATTGCTCTTCGATCGCCATATTGAAATGCAAATCATTAAAGACCTCGGTGTGAATATTTTAATGGTCAGTCTTATAAGCGTTTTAGTAATGAGCCTACTGTTATATATGCTGCTAGGTAAAGCGCTCTTATCACGAATTAATCAACTACACCGATTTACCACAGGTATAAGTCAAGGCAAGTTAGACTTTCAAGTAGCCGATTTAGGCAAAGACGAAATAGGAGATTTAGGTAAGAACTTTAATACCATGGTACAGAATTTAAGCCAAAGTATGACCTCCATTGAAAAGTTAAATAAAGAGTCTTCATTAAAGAAAGTAGCAATACATGAGCTTGAAGAAAAATCCAATCAATTAGCCTTGGTGATTGATAGTGCCTCTGCAGGTATATGGGATTGGGATATAAATTCTGGTGAAGTAGTATTCGATGAGCGATTAGCAGAAATAATTGGCTATACCGCAGCAGAGTTAAACAATCAAACCATTAAAGATTGGATGGAATTCGCTCACCCTGATGACGTGAATTTATCGACAAAACTAATAGCACAACATTGGAATAAAGAAACCGATAGATATCATTGTGAAGCAAGAATGAAGCATAAAGCTGGTCATTGGGTTTGGGTATTTAATTCAGGAAAAGTAGTTGAATGGCATGAGAATGATAAGCCAAAACGCATGATAGGTACTCACATTGATATCACAGAAAGAAAAACTAATGAAAAAATGTTAATCGAAGCCAGAGAAGCAGCAGAGCAAGCTGCAATCGCTAAAAGCGAGTTTCTAGCAAGTATGAGTCATGAAATTCGTACCCCAATGAATGGAGTGCTGGGTATGTTAGGTTTGGTTGTGGATACCAAGTTAAATGAAGAGCAACAGCATAGAATTAACATTGCCATGAGTAGTGCAAAGTCATTACTTAATTTAATCAATGACATACTTGATTACTCTAAAGCAGATGCAGGAAAAATTGAAATAGAAAATATAGATTTTAACCTTCGTCATTTATTAGGCGAACTTGCCGAATCTTTAGGCTTACAAGCACAAGTAAAAAATCTTGAACTCATTTTAGATGTCACCAAAATAGATGAGTCTATGGTGAGGGGAGATCCAAGCAGATTGCGACAAATCATCTCCAATATCATTAGTAATGCCACTAAGTTTACCGAAAGTGGCGAGATTGTTATTCAAGCAGGTCTCATTGAAAATGAGGATTCATCATGGCGCCTCGATTGTAAAATCACAGATACTGGCTTAGGTATCCCTGAAGATAAGATTTCCACCATTTTTGATTCTTTTAGCCAAGTTGATTCATCCACCACGCGCAAATTTGGTGGCACAGGTTTAGGCTTAGCGATAGTAAAACAACTTTGTAATTTAATGGGTGGCGAAATAAGCCTTACTAGCACTGTTGGCCAAGGTAGTTGCTTTCATTTTTATATCACTTTACAAAAAAGTAAGAAATCAAAACGAGTATTGCCTGAAGTCGATATCAGCAATTTAAAAATACTGATAGTCGATGATAATATCACCAACCGAAAAGTGATGCGTGGCCAACTAGAACACTGGGGAGCTAGAGTCTTTGAGGCTGATAGCTCCCAAAAGGCTTTACGACTTTGCAAACGAGAATATCATGATAATAATAAACCACCGTTTGATATTGCTTTTCTCAATAAAAAATTACCCTATCTGGACGGTACAGCGCTAGGTAAAAGATTAAAATTAGACGAGCAATATCAACATATTAAATTAATTATGATGACCTCAATGGGACACTTGGGCGATGCCCGTCTTTACGCAGATTTAGGTTTTGATGGTTATTTTCCAAAACCAGCCACCACTGAAGATCTTTTTGGCGCTTTATCAGTTGTGGCCAAAGGTGGCGATATTCTCGAAGCCGCAGAGCCCCTTGTCACCAGTCACTATTTGAAAACATTAAGACCTGCAACAGGCAAATCAATCAAGGGGGCAGATCTAACAGATATTTCAAATGCGCATATATTACTGGTTGAAGATAACCGTATTAACCAAATGGTTGCAAAAGGCATCTTAAATAAATTAGGTTTACACGCTATTGATATTGCCGATAATGGTATTAAGTGTTTAAACAAGCTTAATCAACAAGACAATGATAAAAAATTCGACCTCGTACTTATGGACTGCCAAATGCCTGAAATGGACGGCTATGAAGCGAGTAAAAAAATACGTAATGGTGAAGCAGGCGAATTGAATAAATCTATTCCCATTATCGCCTTAACCGCGAACGCTATGATAGATGATAGACAAAAATGTTTAAACGCTGGCATGAGCGATTACTTATCAAAACCCTTAGATGCTGAACAGTTAGTAATAAAGTTACTGCATTATATAAGTCGCGCTTAGTGGCTAATAGTAAAGTATCTATATTGGATTAACATAAGACTGAGATATGCGATAAACTAAAATCCCAACATTTAATAAAATAATAAATAGAATGCGTTATATGAAATTATCTAAAATATTTATAACATTACTACTGACTATAATTGTTATATCAAGCAAAAGTTTTGCAATGTATAACAATAAGATAGCGACAATAAGTAATAAAAGTGCTGGTATACCGTCTATTTTACAAAGCAAAAACAAATCTTTGCTTATACTCCATGAGCGCGCTTTTTTATATGGAACACATAAAAGTCGTGAAGAGCTTCTTTCATTTGCACGAAACCACTTACCTAAACATGACATTATATTTAGTGATGAACTTAATGTTCGGCACAAATACATTGATGTCAGTAACATAACAGCCTTGAAAAATAGGCATTATTCGATTATTTCAATAATTAATGTTCATCAAGACTTTTATGGTAGGAATCAAGGGAGCGTCGCTTACACTAATACATTTTCAGCCGATGGCACACAAATCATATCCCATAAAACTTCAGCCCATAAAAGTAAAAAATCGACGACTGAAGGTGAAAATAAAGTCTCGTTTCAAAGCGCAATAAAAAATCTTAGCGAACTTGAACAAAACAACTCATTACAGTTACAGCAGTCGACTATAGAGAAATCAATTTATCATTTTAGCGGCCAAAATAAACTCTTTGATAAACTCATTTTTGTCATGTTTGGTTATGAGCCTGATGGCTTTAAATCAAATGCTAATTATAGCCATGAAGAGATAATTCAGCATATTCCTGATGATTTTGATTTTTGGAGTTTAATACTAAAATCCGTTGATGGCAGTACAAGGTTCCCATGGAAAGCTAACGAGGAACTCACTAAAAGTATTGTCAACTTTCTTCCGATAACAAAAGTTAGACATAATGATATTGGGCGAGCAATATTGATCGCTGGCCTAAAATTTGAAAACCCTGAGATTGTTTATACTATGCTCGATAAAGTTGACCCTATCTTTACAGCCGATCCTAGAACAGTCACAAAAATTTTTCAACTGGCTGATATGAATAGTATTCCAAGTATTATCGACCCGTTATTAAAATATAAAATAGATCTAAAAATCACCTCTAAGAAAGAAGGGTTTGCTTTAATGCATTACTCTGCTTTGAAAGCAGCCAAAACTGGTGATTTTTACTTTGTAGATAAGTTACTCTCTATTAATGCCGATATGAATGTATTCAATAGGCAGGGCAATACCCCACTCACAAATTCACTCGCTCATTACCCTCAGTCCGGTATGAACAAAGTGCAATATGTTAAAGAATTACTCAAAAGAGGAGCTGATTTAAATACCGCATCAACTGCTTTACCTGCAAATTTACCACTCAATTTAGCCATAAATTCAGGCGACTCTGAACTAGTAAAATTAATGCTAAATAGTGGTGCTGATATCAATAATAACTACCCCGACATCCAGCCAGCTTTATCGGTAGCATTTACTAAAGAAAATCCAGAGCTAATTATTGATTTGCTTAACCAAGGAGCAGACCCTCATGGTGGTAAAGGGGCAAAAATTCCGCCAATAATTGCGGCCTATAACGCTAATTATACTGAAGTCACATCTAAATTAATTGAAAAAGGAGCCGATTTTGATGCCAAAGATGAGGCCGGAAAAACACTCTTACACTATGCCGCTGCAAGCGGTGATAAAGGTGTTATTGATGCACTAATTGCTTCTGGTGCAGATATATTAGCCAAAGATAGAGATAAGAACTCAGCTCTGTATTACGCATATCCTCATCCTAGTTTAGAGTTTGATGATAATCGTCGAGCTATTATTGCTACTTTAGAGGCTGCTGGATTAGATCCTGATAAAAAGAATTTATTTGGTTATACGCCAGCAGATAATTATAAACTTGGCCGAGAAAGCTGGGGAAGAGAACAGCAAATCAGAAAAATGGAAGAGCTAACTCAACGGCAAGAGCTAAACTATAAAAGACAACAGTTAGCCGCTCAAGAATTAGCTCGTGCTCAAGCTGAAAGTCAAAGAAGAATAGCTCAAGAGCGACAAATGCGTGCACAAGCGGCAGAAAAAGAGACTGGTTTTAATTGGGGTAAAGCGTTAGCGATGGGAGCGGGTTTCGCCATAGGGGGCATTGCCGAAATGGATACACAAACGCAAGCTGACATTATTGGCGGCATCATAATCGATAGTATGCCTGGCGTAGAAGGAATATCTAATACACAAAGCGCAGTCAATGGCATGCAACAAAGATACGCAGCAAATTCAACTGCTAACCCTTATACTTCCAGCAATAACAATGCTGCCAACCATAATTTAAACTCTACTCCAGCAAAACAAAACTATTTAGCGCAAAGAGGAGCTTCCGGTTGCTCGTCTGATCCCAATGTGCAGTTAAACTCGATTTGTAGAACCGCCGACGTTTATTACAATCGATATTTACAGGTTAGGCAAGAGCAAGGTGATTTGGCAGCAAGACAGATGTACGAGATACATGTGGTTACAGCCAAACAAGCATTGCGTTTTAAAGAAAGTAGCAAGGTGCTAACTGGTATCGATTTATCACCTTCTTCTAATAATGCTCGTGCTCCAATTGCAAAACAAATTCGCAATCAGAGTTCAGGACTTGATTGTAATGGGCAGCCGATAGGTGCTGCTAAAAAATCATCAGGAGGCGGCTCAGGATCCTGTAGGGAGTAATTATCCAGTTCAATCACAAATCAACTTACTGAGTTGAAAAATATTAGGCTTCGAATTTTATCGAAGCCTAACTTAAATAATAATGTTCAATGCACAATCTATTGCTACTAACCGGCTTAATTAAAAGTCAAAAGAATTAAAGTTTAACTCAACGGCTTTTTCTTTCGAGTGAGGTACGATAGCAACCTCATTTAAAGTGCGAGTTAAATTAATCATCCCTTTTCGATAACTATAACCATCACCATAACTCAACTTCCTCAATGATGCTTTTGCATGCTTGACGAGCTTGCTATGTACATCACTGTCGATAATTTCTTTTAATAAGGCTGCATAACGCTCATTTTTACTAGCCCCTAATGCCTTACATCCCCAAGCTAGCGCATCAGAGTCATAATCAGTTGCCGTAGGATATTTACTAAATAAAATTTCGGCTAATACATCAAGCAATTCAGTATCATTTTCCTGATATTTATAAAATTTTTGTACTGTACGCCTAAACTGTTCAATATCTGAATTTAACAAATGAAATGTATCTTGTTGTTTCATTGTTAAGCCTGACTTCATTACTACGCTATTCCTTCTAGATTCTGCAGTAATAGCGGCTAAATTAACAGTACCCTTTTGATAAGTATCAATAACAAACGATGCATTTTTTCTTAATAGTTTTTTTCGTTTAGATTTTTGTTTATCTAATGCTTTATCAGCATACTTTGAAAGTTTTGCATTACCTGTCATAGCGAGCACTTCTTCCAATAAGGGAATGTATCGCCCGGTTTTTTCCTTCGCTAATGCATTACAAATCCACGCGTAAGTGTCAGATTCAGCTGCAGGCATATATCTATATTTAGTCCAAAGCGTTTCAGCCAAAGCATCCAAAACCAATATATCTGGTTCATCTTTTTTATAGTACTCTTGTGAAACAGACTTTAGATCATAGAGTCGACCTGAAGCTATTTTATCAATAGCAATTTGACTCGAATTCGCGAATGCATTTACAGCATATAGACACAAAGATAAGATTAATACGCAAAAGATCAACTTCATTTATAACTCCATGATATGACTTGAGAGATATTTTTAATAAGAATTATTTCTATATTAATCTAAATATATATTCTCTCAGTCACATATTTACAAATATAACAATCCAAAAATTGTATTAGAGTCTAGCCAAGAAAGCATCTTTATTTTTTAGGGTTTTCTAAATCAATTCCTTTCGAATTTTTAATAGGTTTCCCTTGCCACCATACTGCTAACGAAGATCCTGTGATATTCATTAAAGGGCCAAAAATAGCTGGAGCTAATCCCATACTGGCAACACGTCCCATTTCAAGAGCTATTCCTGAAGCTAACCCTGAGTTTTGCATGCCCACTTCAAAAGCGATTGTGCGCGCAGAGGATTCATCCATTTTTAATAACTTTGCACTAGTGTAACCCAATACAAAACCAAGTATGTTATGTATCAAAACTAAAACAATCAAAAATAGACCAATATTCAACAAGTTGTCACGCCCCGCAGCAGTAATAACAGTAATTATCACAGCAATGCCTACCATAGAAATTTTAGGCATAGTTTTATCTACTAATGAAAATCGACCATGAAAAAAATGATTGAAAGCTAAACCGGCAATAATGGGTAAAATAACAATCTTACTAATACTAAAAAACATCGCTGTAGAGTCAATAGGAATAAACTCACCAGCAAATATCGACATGTAAAAAGGAGTAATGAAAGGGGCTAATAGTGTAGATATTGCCGTTAGGGATAAGGAAAGTGCTAAGTTCGCCCCTGAGATATAAGCCATGACATTTGATGCCAAACCACTGGGAGAGCAGCCCACTAAAATAATACCAGCGGCAATTTCTGGCGGTAATCCAGACATACTCGCTAGGGTAAAACCAATAATCGGCATAATCGTAAATTGCAGTACTAGACCAATCATTACGCCTTTTGGCATTTTAGCAACGTTGGCAAAGTCTTTAACACACATAGAGGTACCCATACCAAACATGATTAACATTAGTAAGGGTACAATAAGTGCTTTGTATTTGAATTCACCAAAACCAAGAAATAGCTCAGGGTAGTATAGTGAGGCGCTAACAGCAGCAAAAATAACAAAAGTAAAAGCGAAACCACTATAGTTTTTGGTCATTTTTAAAAACAGCACAAGTAATATAAAAAATGAAATAACAATAGGACCTGACATTGCCCATTGTTGAAAAACCATTAAAGAGGCGCTAATCCCCCCTAATAAAAGCGTTAAAATACCGATCAATGTCCTGATTGAGATCATAAACATACCTAACGTTAATAACTTAATACCTAGGATATAACACCAGCTTAATGATTTACATTATCTTACCTTAATAGATTCCATCGGTTTACATAGGTTTATTTGAGCTTGCTGTGGCTAAGTGCATAAAAGTAACTTGAGTATAATCACCGTTTACTTTGTCAGTGGCCCAGCCTCCTGTACCTGGGCATGCTGGATATCTAAAGCTTGGGTGATCTTTCGTGCTACATTGATTGTAAGCTCCTGCTTTGAAGTGATGTCCTTCGCCTGTATAGCCTTTAGGATGATCGAGTTCATCAACATTACCAAAAGCATCAATAATCTAAATACTCAAGACAATAAACTAATACCACTAATATTTTAAACTTTAAGTTAATGCAATCCTAAATTGAGAAATTTCACTCACCATGGGATTGCCCTTCGCTAACAGAGACAATTGACTGAAGATTTGTCGAGACATTTTTCACATTGGTAATGCTATTCGTTAATGACTCCCCTTTTTCCTCAGCAAGTTGCACACCATTCAGTACCTCTTCAGTGATGTTTATCATTTGCTCAATAACGTTAGTTATTTGACCTTGCACCGCTTGAATAGATTGCTTAATTTCTTATGTTGCCTCAACCGTTCATTTAGCCAACTGCCTAACTTCATCCGCCGCAAACACTATATTAGATGATAGAAAAAACAAATTTAGTTAAAGAATAAAATGGTTTATCTGGTGTTAATATATAACTATTAAATCGTTTTTCTGCTGGAGCATTGGGTAATTGTCCTGTTTCAATACAAATACCTTGATAGGCTCTAGCAGGGATACCGTGCTTACCAATAACCGTATTATTAAGGTAATTAGCACTATAAAGCTGTGCTCCCTGCTCAGTACTATATACGCGTAGAGAGCGTCCTGATTCCTGATGATACAAATGAGCAACTTCTGCTAATTCACCTCGTTTTTCTTGTGCTATAAAATAGTGATCGTAACCACGAGCTATACTTATCTGCTGATTGGATGAGAAGATATCTCTTCCGATAGGTTTTGCTTGTCTAAAATCAAGGGCAGTGTCTTTTACTGATAATAGTTGGCCAGTAGGAATTGAGTCTAAACCCAACTCTACAAAGGTTTCAGCATTGATAGTTAACTGGTGATCTAATATATCACTGCTGCCATTACCTGATAAATTAAAGTAGCTATGCTGAGTAGGATTGAAAATAGTATTTTTGTTAGTTTTTGCTCGATACTCAACGAAAAGTTCACCGTTAACAGTGACAATATAGCTTACCTTAACTTGTAACAACCCCGGATAACCTTCATGGCCATCAGGGCTAATTAATGTCAAATGCAAAACAACACTATCAGCTCGATTCTCAGTTGTTGCATTCCAAACTTGCTTATCAAAACCTGCTAGACCACCATGTAACTGATGCGGAGGTCGGTTAACACTCAACTGAATGCTTTTATCACCAATATTGGCAAGACCATCTTTTATTCTATTGGCATAACGACCGATTAATGCACCGAAAAAACGGTTCTTGCGCTGATAATCCGATAAATTATCATATCCCAGAACAATATCTTGCCAATGGCCCATGCGATTAGGTACTTCTATGTGAGTAATAATACCACCATAGTTAATCGCTTTAACTCGAATATTTGGGGTCGATAATACATACTGAGTTATACGCTCCCCAGTACTTAATACGCCATAATCTGAGACAGCAATCGTCGACTTTTCTAGCTGAGTTGAATATGAATACGCATTAAAAATAGCGCTATTTAACGCGAATAAAATAAAAAGAATATACTTTGTCATCATGTTTCTATTTATAATTGGCAGTGCTCAGTTAAGGCTAAATTTCACTTAAAAGAAAACTAGTTAAGTAAAACACTCATTGTCATAGGCTAAACCCCACTGTTTTCTTAGAATATCCATAATATGCATAATTTCTAGTGTTTTATTGTGTGGGACAATATTACTTTCAATTTGTTTTGTACGAATACATTCCATTACGTGTTCTATTTCAAAAGTGAAATTTTCATCTTCACTAAATGGGTAATTAAATACTTGAGATTCTTGATCGGGGAAAAAAATATGCAACTCTTGTGCAGCTAAAAACTCAGGTATTTTGATATAGCCTTTTGTGCCACTGATAATAGCTTCGGTCGGCGCGTGATGGCTAAATGAAGAAGATAACATGGCTCTTTTGCCGCTGCTTTTGTTACTCCCAGTAATGCCATCATATTCAAAAAGATAAAATGAGCGATCATCCACTCCTGTATCTCCTATAACTGCTGAACTTTTAATACACGACGGTTGCTCATCAAAAACTATTGAGGCAAGAGTTATTGGATAAATACCAAGATCAAGTAATGCACCGCCAGCTAATGATTTTTTCTTTAATCTGTGCTCTGCGTTAAAATCACCATGGATACTGAAATCAGCTTTTAGCGTTAATACTTCTCCTATAATATTATCCTTAAGTAAGTCTTGAAGCTTCAAAATAGCAGGTAGAAAACGTGTCCACAAAGCTTCCATTAAGAAGAGTTTTTTCGATTTCGCGAGGCTAATGAGTTCTTGGCATTGTTGAACATTAATAGCCAGAGGTTTTTCACATAACACGTGCTTACCATGTTCAAGACAGAGTTTGGCGTGCTCAAAATGAAAGCTGTGTGGTGTAGCTATATAAATAGCGGTTATCTGAGGATCAATAACTAACGAATGATAATCTGTATAAGTTTTCTCAACATGATGTAACCTTGAAAAAGCATCTGCTCTTTCTTGTGATGTTGAAGCAACAGCCAATAACTTCCCAGACGCTAAAGTATTTAACCCTTTAGCAAAAACATTGGCAATTTGACCGCAACCAATAATCCCCCAGTTAATCTGTTCATCTTGCATCACTACTTTACCTATACTTTTTTGTTAGCTTAAATTACTGGTTTCCATGGATTAACTCCATGTTTTTTCTTTAAGAAAGCGGCATCAACTTCTTGGTACCATTGATGCAACTTCTCTTGTAATTCATACACTTTGTCAGGATTTTCTTTAGATAAATCCTTATTTTCAGAAATATTATTTTGAAGGTTATAAAGGTGAATTTGACCATCTTCAAAACGTTCGATAAGTTTCCAATCACCAACGCGGATAGCTGCTCCCGGAAAACCGCCTTGATTAGAGTAATGAGGATAATGAAAATATAGTGCTCTGTCTTTTTCAATATCATCACCATTTATGACCGATTGCAGCGATACTCCATCCATATGTTGCTTAGGGACAAGTGGAAAACCAGCTAAATGGAGTAAGGTTGGATAAAAATCAGTGGAGACTACCGGAATATCAATTTTTCTGCCATTAAATGATGAATTTGGCATTTTTATTATAAAGGGGACTCTTATACCTCCTTCGTACAACCAACCTTTTCCTCCCCTTAAAGGTAAGTTGGATGTTGGCGAACCTTCTGATGTTGATAAACCACCGTTATCTGAAGTAAACACTACAATAGTATTATCATCTATGCCGGCCATTTTTAATTTTGAGAGGATGCGGCCTACATTCCAATCCATTTTGTTTATCATAGCCGCGTATGTTGCGTGGTTTTGTTTGACTCTAACATATCTATTTTTATCTGTAGGCCATATTTGTTCTTCGATAGAGAACTCTTTTATTACCTCTGCTTTTTGAACCAGCCCCTTATATTTTTCGATGACCTTCTTTGGAGCCTGCAGAGGCGTATGGACCGTATAAAAAGACATGTACATGAAAAAAGGCTGCTTTTGCTTAGAATATCCATCAATAAGATCAATTGCTTCATCAGTTAATCTATCTGTTAAATATTCACCGTCAGGTCCGTCAGAAAGCCTAGGGTTTTTATAAGGCGAAAAATATCCGTTTGGTGGTTGCCCATATTTCCCTCCTCCTATATTGATATCAAACCCATGATTTTCAGGCCAATATTTTTGCTCCTCTCCCAAATGCCACTTTCCTAAGAAGGCAGTGTTGTAGCCATTCTCTGAAAAGGTTTCAGCCATTGTTTTCTCGCTTAGGGGCATTTTTTCTAACAAATCTGCAGGGTTAAATTTTTCTGAACGATGAGGCCAACCGCTGGCATGAAACCAATCTGTTGCGTTAACTCTAGAAGGATGACGGCCCGTTAATATTGCATATCTAGATGGACTGCATACTGGACTTGCAGCATAACCATTAGTGAATTGAACACTCTCTTTAGCCAATTTATCTATATTTGGCGTTTGGTAAAAGGTACTTTTGTTATAAGAAGAAATATCTGAATAACCTAAATCATCAACTAATATAAAAACCACATTGGGCTTTCGAACATTCTCTTTTGATGGACTAACGTCAGATACTCCAGCTTGTCGTAGGTTTTTGGCATCTGCCACCACCATCACAAGCAAGGAGATTAACAACGCAAATATTTGTCTGCTTGATAAACCGTTAATACACATAACCAACCTTTTTTTTAAAAGTACTTTTGTATAAACGAATGAATCAAATGAATACCCTAACTAATACAATTCAAACATTGCATTAAATCAATTTTCGAGGATTATTTAGAGTAAATACAAGCTTTGCAAAACCTGTATTTACTCTAGAGAAGTTATTTACCTGATTTAATAGTTGCAATTTTTTCTTGTAGTAACTGCACAATTTCAGGGTGCTGAGAGGCGATATTATTCTGTTCATATTTATCTTTAGCTAGATCGAATAATTGTGGTTCATTTGATAAGCCATTTTCAATTGCAGTTTTATTCGCTAACCAGTCTGGAGTTGTTCCTTTAAATGGCGCAACATATTTCCAATCACCGCTGCGAAGAGACAAGGTAAATGATTCTTCTAACATATCTTTACGTCCCGCTTTGCTCGCATCTAATAATGCCGGTAACATATTTTCACTATCAATGGCTTCGCCTTCAGCAAGAGTAGTTCCGGTTAATACTGCCAGTGATTTATAAAGATCAATATGGCTTATTAAGGCATCACTATCTCCTGACTTCTTCATTCCATTTGGATAAGTCACTATCATAGGCACACGTGTGCCTGCTTCATAGGCACTGTATTTACCACCACGAAAACCGCCCGAAGGGTTATGTTCACCACGTAACTCTTCCGCTTGGTCGGCATATCCATCATCCATTACTGGGCCGTTGTCACTGGAGTAGATTATCAGTGTATTGTTATATAATCCCTGCCTTTTGAGTTCATCAACAATGCGCCCTGTCATCCAATCCATCTGTAAAATAGCATCACCTCTTGGCCCCATGCCTGATTTACCCGCGAAGAGTTTATTGGGCACTCGTGGCACGTGAATATCATGAAATGGAAAGAAAAGCATGAAAGGTTGCTCTTTTGCACTGTCAATAAAATCAATTGCCTTGTCGGTAAAAACAAACGGAAAATCTTCATCTTTCCATTCGGCAGATTTTCCACCTGCCATCCAACCGATTCGGCTGATGCCATTCACTATGGTTGCGCTGTGTTGCAAATCCGCGTGTTGTTTTAATAGCTCAGGACTTTCTGTGCCAACAGCGCGCTCGCCAATACGTTTTTCATAACTCACTGTAATCGGATCGTTGAGATCTAAATTAACCACTTTATGATTTTCTAAATAAACCGTTGGTACCCTATCGCCTGTTGCAGGCATTAAAAAACTATAATCAAAGCCCAATTCTATTGGCCCTGGCTTCACATCTTTATTCCAGTCAACAAAACCATCACCTAAACCTAAGTGCCATTTACCAACCACCGCTGTTTTATAACCCGCGCTCTTTAACATCTTTGGCAAAGTAGGCTTTGTATGGTCTATGATCAGTGGCGCGTCCCCTGGTAAAATGGCGGCATTATTTCGAAAAGCAAATTGCCCTGTTAGTAATGAATACCGAGAAGGTGTGCAAGTGGCCGCCGAGCTATGAGCGTCGGTAAATCTAATTCCTTCATTAGCCAAAGCATCTACATTAGGGGTTTGTGCTTGTGTCATACCATAGCTACTCAAATCACCATAACCTAGATCATCCACATAAAAGATTACGATATTCGGTTTTCTAAGCTGTGGCTGTGTGTTCAGTGTCTTTTGCTGCTCAATTGCTTGGGACATAACTTGTGTACTGTCATTTGATACTTTAGAACAAGCTGAAATCAGCAAGCATGCAAATAAGCAAGTTAGCAACAGTGTATATTTTTTAATTTTCATATTAACCTTCAATTTTATTTTCCAGTAATTGTTCAATTCTACTAATAACGAATGCTTTCATTTTTATGTTTTTTATTACCACCACATAACATAAAAAACGATTAATAAAGCAGTACAGACTATTGCCGCAATGTTGTAAGTTTTGTCAGTTTCAAAGCAAACATCATCTAAGTTGACACTTTTATCTTCACTTCTTTCTGTGGTTTTTAATGAAACAAATACCGTTAAACAAACGCACATTAAAAAGACAATACCAATACGGTCCATAAAAGGTAATTCAGGTAGAAATACTGCAAATGAGATTGAGAAAACGGCAGAGCCAATAGCTGCAGCTAATGCACCCTGTGACGTCGTTCTACGCCAGAACATCCCCATCAAAAATATTGTCGTGATACCCGGCGAGAATAAACCTGTAAACTCTTGAATATATTGAAATGCTTGCTCAAACTTCCCTAATAATGGCTGAGCCATAAACAAAGCAATAACCAAAGAGGATAATGTAGCAATACGACCAACAGTCACATAATGGTGCTGAGTTTTATTCGGTTTAACTTTGCTATATAAATCCATAGTGAAAATAGTTGAAATACTATTCGTCATTGATGCTAAAGACGAAACTATAGCCGCAACAAACGCTGCAAAAATGAGCCCTTTAATACCTATTGGCATTAAAGTCATCATAGAAGGATATGCTTGATCGGGTTTGTCTAAACTTGGGTAAATTAATGCAGCTGCTATGCCAGGTAAAATGACAATGATTGGCATAAGAATCTTTAAATAAGCAGCAAAAGCTATCCCCTTCTGCGCCTCGTTAAGGCTTTTAGCCGCTAAAGCACGCTGAATGATGTATTGATTAAACCCCCAATAACCTATATTCATCACCCATAAACCACCAATAAGTACAGAAATTCCCGGTAAGTTTTTATAATTTGGGTTATCTGACGATAAAATCATTTCAAAATGGCCAGGTAACTCTTGAGTTAGCACACCTAAACCTACTAAAACCCCTTTGCCATTTGACACTGTATCAAGAGCTAAATAACTGAGTAACAATCCGCCAAAAACGAGCAGTACTACTTGAAGAATATCCGTATAAGCAACTGCTTTTAAACCGCCATATAGTGAATAAGCAATGGAAAATACCGCGAGAAAAATCATACCGACAAGCCAGTCTACTCCTGTGACGGTTTCTATTGCTAAACCACCTAACCAAAGTACTGAGGTTAAGTTTACAAATATAAATACCGCCAACCAAAATAAGGCAAGGGTTGTTTTAACTCGGCTATCAAAACGTTGCTCTAGATATTGTGGCATGGTATAGATTTGATTTTTTAAAAATATCGGAATCAAATACTTGCCAACAATAAACAGGGTGATAGCCGACATCCATTCATAAGAAGCAATGGCTAAGCCAATGGCGTAACCAGATCCCGATGCACCAATAATTTGCTCTGCAGATATATTAGCAGCTATTAATGATGCCCCAATAGCCCACCAAGGCAGTGCTTTACCCGCAAGAAAATAGTCTTCAGTATTGCGCTCATGATGTTTATCTTCTCTAGAAATCCACAGTGCAATGCCTATAAGACCAATAACATAGGCGACAAACACCCCGATATCGACAGTATGTAAATTCATTTATTCTTCCTTATCTATTCTTGTAAATTTTTTATTCTTTTTGCTAGCATTGATGCAAAAGCAAACGATTTACGATTTCATAATTTCCATCACCAGTTTTACACCATGATATGTATTACTACATTTGAAGTAAGGACGTGAATACATCCTCAATAACCTATTTTTAGACACAACTATCCCTAGCCGAATCAAATACTGGCTTATTCACAAATAAATTAATCGACTAGGAAAGGATAAGTCATACATCACTAGTGATGCTTGAAGATGATGACACTTAGTCAGTAGCGTGCTGAGTATCTAGCTAATGTATTGCGAAATACGTTAGCTAGAGTTTTTTTGGACACTCAAAATTATTCTTGAGTTATCCACATGTTCAGCGTGTATATTAAAATTTTTACTCAAGGTGGCTAACAACAAATCTATATCGCCAGTTTGAAATCTGCCGATAATTTTTACGTTTTTAATTTCTTCGCCACTAAGCTCTAATTTCCATGGAGAATAACGGTTAATTTCATTAATAGCTTCATGTAAAGACTCCCCCTTAAAAACAATTTTCCCATCCATCCAAGAAAGTTTTGTTGCTATCTCTTTTTTAACTTGTTCAATGATGATCTTCGACGCTTCAAATTTTTCATTTAGATTTAGGTTTATTTTTTCGCCTGCAGTTACTGCTAACGTTGACTCTTCATCATCAATAATGAGCTGACTTAATGTATTAATAAGCTTATCACCGCTGGCTTGTGCACTTTCTAATAGCTCTGAAACGACCACAGTCCCCTCTGTAACAAGGAGTTCAATAGCAACATTATTATAATGTTGAACATTAAATGCCGTGCCAATCGCTTCAATGGTTTTATCACCCGCATGCACTAAAAATTTTCGGTGTTTATTATGGGCGACATCAATATGTACTTCGCCTTTTTTAAGCACTAAGGTACGCTGAGAAGCTGTATACTCAACTCTAACTTCACTGTTAGTATTTAGGGTGATAATTGAATTATCTGGTAATTTTATTGTTGAATGCTCACCTACTTCAGTACGATAGGTGGTCAAAATTTCACGATAGCCAGGGTTCGCGTTTTGCAGTACATAATCATTATAGGTAGGTAAAACATAATAAATACTTGTGAGTAAACAAAATAAAATCGATGCGGCAATTTTATAGAGGCCAGTATTCCGATACCATTGATTACGTTTTTTATACGGGAACACTTCTGATAGTTGGCTTAAAACATCAAGGTTTTCCCAAAGAGCCGCCATTTCTAAGAATTTTTCTCTATGTTCTACTGACTGGCCAAGCCACTCTTTTAAATGTATTTCACGCTCAGGAGTTAAACCACGATCAAGTTCAGATAGCCAACGCAGAGCCTGCTCTAAGATCGGATCTTCTTCAGGTAAGCAGGTGACATTATTTTGCATATCTTCCCCCTACCTTAATTTGTTGCTTCGACTCATTCTGTGGTTTTACTTTATCCATATGCCTTTTTAACCGTTTCATTCCATTAACAACATGATTGTCAACGGTTTTAATACTAATATTCAGTTCTTCAGAAATTTCAACTTGAGTGAAGCCATACACTTTTTTTAGTACAAAAACTTTTTGACATTGCTTAGGCATACTTCTGATCACTTCACAAAAATTACCAAAACTTTCATGAGTTACCGCTGACTCGTAAGTAATATCCCTTTCTTCTATTTTATAGTCATGCTCATGCTCAACGCCATCTGCTAATTTAACTTCTGATTTTTTGTTATAATCTAAAGCTAAATTTTTTGCCATTGTATATAACAATGAACTGTGATGTTTTTTGCTATTATCATTCTCTGATTGTTTTTGTTCTAACTGACACAATTTCAGATAAGCTTCTTGAACTATATCTTCCACCTCTGCAGGTGGTGCCATTTTAGAAATGTAACTCATCACTTTGGGTCTGATAGCCAAAAAAGACTGAACTAAACTAAACTTTTGTTTATGCATTTAATCATTACTTTTAATCCTGATATTATATAAACGAATCACAATTAATTTTACCCTACTTTTTTTTCGCTATATTTAGATTAAAGCTTTACCTCGATGTTAATAATCTAGATAGATATTCATCGTGGGTCAATAATTGTTGAACATTATGTCGTAACGCCCCTTCACTTTCAGTTAATATTTTTTTGATTAACTCAAATTTTGACGCATCAACAGTAGGGTCGTAGCTATTAGGTTTAACCCTCATACCTTCAAGTACCGCATACCAGCTGTCTGAGGCAAATAAATCCAAATCGTTGCGCATTAATCGCCCTTGGCTTTTAAAAAGGGCTAACTTATTTTCCAATGATTCAGGAATAGCATTATTCTGCCACATAGCCCAAAAATCAGAATCATTGCGTTTACTGACACAGTAATGCAAAACAATAAAGTCTCTAATACTGTCATATTCAGCATCCATTAATCGGTTATATTCATTTTGCGTCACTGTAGCTAAATTTTGATCTGGCAACATTTGTACGAAATTTAAAATACCTTTCATGATGAGGTGAATACCCGTTGACTCTAATGGCTCTAAAAAACCTGAAGATAAGCCAACAGCTAAACAGTTTTTACTCCAAAACTTTTTACTTTTGCCGGTCGTAAAACGCAAAATTTTAGGGGCATTTATTGGCTTTTCAGTAACCTGGCTAGTTAATAAGTCTAGCGCTTGCTGATCAGTACAAAAATTTTGGCTAAAAACAAAACCGTTACCGGTACGATTTTGCAAAGGTATTCGCCAGCGCCAGCCATTTTCATGTGCTGTTGATTCAGTATAAGGTGCGAGTACTGACATTTTATCGGTTTGCATAACCGCTGCGCTATTCACTGGTAAGTATTGCTGCCAATCTTCAAAGCCTACTTTCAACGTTTTTTTCATCAGTAAGCTAGTTTGGCCACTGCAATCGATAAAAAAGTCACCGCTAATAAGCTGTTCTGTATTCAAGTGTAAGGTTTTTATTCTACCGTCTACATGCTGTTCAACACCCTTAACATGCGCTTTAATTAACTTAACACCCCTATTCTGTGCATATTCGGCTAAAAACTTGGCGGCTAAACCGGCATCAAAATGTAATGCATAAGCCGAGCTTGATAAGTTATTTGGCTTTTTCGGATCCGGAATATAGAAACGATTTTCCTTTGCCATGGCAATCGCTGGTGAAAAATCTGTTAATTCAAATTGACCACCATGAATATGATCTTTTAACCAGTGTTGATAAAATTCTTTACCATCAATTTTGCTGCCTATTTTACCGAATGGATGCCAGTAGGTTTGACCTTTTTCAACCCAGTCAACAAACTTAATGGCTAATTTAAAGGTTGCATTAGTTTTAGCGATAAAATCTTGTTTAGAAATATTTAAAAAGTCTAATAAGTCGACAAAAGAAGGGATAGTGGCTTCGCCAACACCCACAGTAGGAATATCAGGGGATTCAACCAAGGTAATTGAAACGTCGGTATTTTGTAATACATGACTTAACACTGCAGCTGAGATCCAACCTGCGGTACCACCACCCACAATAACGTAAGATTTTAGCGGTTGATGATTTTCAGACATAATGTTATTTCTCTATTACGTTAAATCCATAACTATACCGGTTACTATTCAAGATATAGCGTTTGGAATAAGAACCGGTATATAAAAATAGAGGCGCTAAGACCTCTATTTTCATTTACTTAAGACTAAAACTTAGCCCTTACGCCAATTTGGTAGCGAACACCAGCATACTCAACTTTACTAACACGCTGAGGAAGATCAACATACTCCACGCGACCTTCATCAGTTAAGTTAATACCCTCTAATGAAACCGTAAAAGTATCATTAATGTCGTATGAAATACTGGCATCTAACTGCCCATAAGCAGCGGTATGAACCGGTAAAGCAGCGGCGATACTTTCATCGGCACCATCTCTCGCATGCAAGAAATCATCACGCCAGTTATAAGCGAGTCTTGCTTGTAAGCCATCTTGATCATAAAAGGCAATAAAGTTATAAGAATTTTTAGCAAATCCTTCTAAAGCATTACCTGGGTCGGTAATACCCGGTTGGTTAAATGGCTCAGCACCATCATCTTCACTGTCTGCGTAGGTATAATTTGCTTGCACACCAAAGCCACTTAAAAAGCCCGGTAAGTAATCAAAGTAATGCAAAGCGCTTAACTCAACGCCATTGACCGTACCACCAGTACGATTTTGTTTGTTCGTAGTGGTTTCAGGTAAAACACCATCGGTCACACGGTCTAACACATCTTGGTCAATAACAGCATCACCACTATAAGGTGCCAAGTTACTTTGTGTGGAAATAAAATCCGTTATATCTTTATAAAAATAAGCAATTGAATAGGCATTACCATTGTCTTGATAATATTCTAGTGATAAATCAAATTGATTAACTTTATATGGTTCTAAAAATGGGTTACCTGATTGAGTGGTAATCTGTCCGGTATTATCAACCACAATACTTTGGTTTACACCCGTGTCACTAATGGCTGGGCGTGAGATGGTTTGTGCAATCGCAGAGCGGAGGAATAAGCCATCATTCAAGTCAAAATTGATATTAAAGCTAGGTAAAAAATATTGACTGTCTGTTTTTTGACTAAGCGGTAAAGCTTCTGAGTAGGTAGTATCTAACCGTAACTCAGAATCATTAGAGCTTGGATTTATTTTTATTGTTAATAGTTCCTGACTAAAACCATGTGCAGTATTTTCAATATCAATATAACGTAAACCGAAGTTCCCTGACCAAGCAACATCACCAATTTCACCTTGCAAATTTACCCGTGCATAAGCTGATAATGTTGTTTCATCATTTTTATATGAAGGAGCTGCATCAAAAGATTCTTCATTCCACTTTTGACCCGCCGCTAATAATGGCGAGCCTAAAGTATCATCAATTCGCCACCCCGTTACAGGATCATTGTACCAACTTTTTTCCCCTATGCTTTGTACAGCATCGATATAAGCATTCAAATCTTTTATCACTAGCCAGCTTCGAGGAAATTCACCTGATTCACCACTTAAATAACCTGGGTTATCGCTTAAACCAAAAATTTCCTCAGGATTATCAAAAGTCACATTTGGCGCACCGCCACAAGGTGTACAGTAACCACCGTTGTTATTTAGGCTATAGGCATAGTTACTGGTTGTACGATCTAAATAAGCCACACCAAATTGTACTGACTCAACTAACTCTAAATCTAACTCATAAGTTGTATCAAGCTTTAACTCTGTCACTTCATCGTCTATTTCATTGGTACTAGCACCATTCCAGTGACCTCGAATACCATCGATATCATTAACATCAATAGTTGAAGTGGTATTTAAAACATCCCCTTGACCATAATCTAAAGTAATTTCACGGTTTTGAGGATCATCAGGTAAGGTAAAGTGAGGAATAAATTGTCTTTTAATATGAGTCGCTTCAGCGGTTGAATGAGAAGCGTCAAATTCAATAGTTAAATTATCTTTAATGTATAGTGTATTAAAGCCAAAAGACCATGACGTAGAATCTTCACCTAAAACACGGTTTAAACTATCGATATTATTATCTGTAATATTGGCACTAATTAAAGTTTCATTATCATCTATTACCGCACTATTATATTGTGTTGCTTGTGTCGGAATTTGTATACCAAGGCTAGTTGCTTGGCGATCTAAATCTGTATATAAAACATCAAATGTAGTCACAACTTCATCTGTAGGTGCCCATTGCATGACTAAGTTAGCACCCGTTCTTTTACGATTTTCATCATGGCTTTCAAAAGCTGCTCGACCTGGACGTCTAAATCCTTCTGCGTCAGAAATAACATTACCGTCTAAATCTTTAACATCATCAGTTAAACCTTCAGGAAGCGTATATAACTCATGCCAACGGTTGGTACGATATTTATCAATACGGCTATTGGTTTCTTTGGTTGAGACAGCAAATAAAACCCCGAAACTATCATCAGCAAAGGTATTACTCACCACGCCTGAAAACTCAGGATCTATTTCTTCAGATAAATCATTATAATTCGCTTTAACTGAACCAAGTGCATGAAAACCTGGGCTATTAAAAGGTTTAGCGGTATTAATATTGATATAAGCACCAATACTGCCTGTTGTTAAATCTGAGGTTGGTGTTTTCTTGACATCAATACCTGAAATCAACTCTGAAGCCAGCACTTGAAAATCAAAATCTCTCCCTCCGTCCGTTGTTGCTAACGTGCGGTCATTAATTTTTATGACATTGAATTTTGGTCCAAAACCACGAACAGTAACTTTTGAGCCTTCACCATTTTGACGTGAAATGGTAACACCTGTTATTCTTTGCAGTGACTCTGCAGCATTTTGGTCTGGAAACTTACCTATATCTTCAGCAACAATACTATCTTGAATACCGCTAGCATCTTGCTTTAATGCCATTGCTTTAGTTAAGGCGCTTCGAACACCGGTTACCTGAATGACTTCAATGTTATCTTTATTATTTTCTTCTGCAGCAGCATTTGTACTTAACAGCGTTGTAGAGGCTAGGGCAGCAATAACGGCTGTCGATATTTGATTTTTTTTCATCATGTCATCTGTCTCTTTATTGTGATCATCTATTATAATAATTAGCTGACCTTCCTCATCGACATCTGCTTTTAAACCAGTATTTTTCAGCATTATTTCTAATGCTTCATTTACCGTATAAACCCCTTTTATCTGATGAATACGTTTATGTAAAAGGACATCAAAAGGTAAAATAAAGGTAAGGTTCGCTTGCTCAGCAAATTCAATGAGTGATAGCGCAGCTTTCTTTTGTTTCACATCAAAGTTATATTTTTTATCTTCAATTAACTCTTGAGAAATAGCCATGGTGGAAATTGACGTTAACAAGACAAATGAAGCACTACAAAAAATAGACTTATTTATGTCACCCTTCATTTTTAATAAGGGCTTTTTTATAAACGATTGATACAAATGAATACCTTAAAATTATTTTTATT